>DATMJT010000446.1:0-11822 GCA_035553735.1 Pilimelia sp. | reverse complement strand
CACCTGCACCGGCTACCCGCCGGCCGCCTCAGACCGGCCCGCTGCCAGCGGCAGCGCCGCCGTCACGTCCAGCTCCACCAGCTGCCCCGGATAGCCCAGCTGTGCCACGCCCAGCAGCGTGCTCGCCGAGGTGAACGCCGGGCCCAGGGTCGACTCGGTGAACCGCCGCCACGCGGCTGCGAGCGGTTCGCGGTCGGTGCCGACCACGTAAATGACGGTGCGGACGACGTCGTGGGGCCGCGCGCTGACTGCGGCCAGGGCCAGCAACGTGTTGTCCACCACCTGGTCGACCTGCATCAGTAGGTCGGTGCCGGCCAGCGCACCGGTCGGGTCGAGCGGGCACTGCCCGGCCAGGAAAGCCAGTTGCCCGGCCGGTGCCACGGTGACGTGGTGGTAGCCGGGGGTGGGGTGCAGTCCTTCGGGGTTGATCCGGATGAGTGTCATGGCGGCAGTCTCCGGGACCCGGCGGGTGGGGCGCCCGCCTTTCCGCACGCCGCGGCGTGTCCGGCTGTCGGGCCCGGTCGGGCAGCCGGCCCCTCTCCTCGTACGTCACGGTGGTCGGCGGGTCCGGGTGTGTGCTCCGCCGGCCCCGGTGTACAGTTGGCGCTCGTGCGACCCGCCTGGGGGTGCGACGATCTTGTCGTCGGCACGTCCGGGCGTAGAATGGGCGCGCACGTCCGGGTGGCGGAATGGCAGACGCGCTAGCTTGAGGTGCTAGTGCCCGTATAGGGCGTGGGGGTTCAAGTCCCCCCTCGGACACGTTAACCCCCACCGCAGCCGTTCATGGTTCTGTGCGGTGGGGGTCGTTGCTGTGGGCAGCGGCGGGTTGTGGCGGTGGGTTCGCCGGCAGGGCCCCGGCAAAGTCGTGGCGGTGTCTAGCTTGAGCGGCTTGGGGTAGACGCGCCTTGTAGATCCTGGGGCGGCTGGTAGGACATAGGGGACCAGCTTCTTCCGAGGCGCAGGACGGTATCCGATCAATCCGACCAAGGCCATCATGGATGGTTTGGTGCTCACACCCTACGAGCACGGTCAAGCAGGCTGGCGCCGGTGCCCGGCGTTGCGGCAGTGAGCCGGGGGAACGCCCGTGCCGCACGGCCGACGCAGTCGCGTCAGGGTGCAAATTCCAGCGTGTCCGGAGTCCGGCGTTGAGAAGTTGCTACATCAACGACATCTGTTCATGATCAGGTAGGTCGAAGTGCACCACTCGGGCGGACTCGATCTTCCCCGTGTCGAGGAGTTCCTGGGCCTCGCGGGCGTTGCGGACAACACCGAGACGGTGGCCGGGAGGCGATGTAGCGAGGCAGGGCTGGGCCGCAGGATCCCGTAGAGCCGGTGACGCAGGTGGGCGGCGATGCCGTAGGCGGTGCCGGCGACCGGTTCGGGCGCGAACTCGATCCGGGCAGCCTCGTTCTTCCATACTGACTCGGCGACGGCCTCGCGCAGCTGCAGCACCTGCGCGGGTGACAGCTGAGTCCACCACCGCCGCGCGGCCCGCCGTTCCAGTTGTTCTCCACGCAGTCGTTCTCGTTCGGCGGCGGCTTCCTGTTCCTGGCGCTGTCGTTCCTCGGTCTCGACTGCGGCAGGCCGCCGAACGCGCGCGTCTGGAGGAGCAGCAGCGGCGGTGGACCATCGAAGCCGAGCAGCTGCGGTCTACAAGGTCAAGCCGCGGATCGCGCTACGCTGCACCGACTGCGGCCACGGCGTACACGCCAAGATTTCCACACGTAACTGGACGTCTTGATCGCTTCAGTGGCGAATTACGGTCTTCGTGGGGTGGTTGAGTGGCGACCCCGGTGCCCGTGTTGGTGTTGGAATCCCACCCTTCAGCCCGTTTCGCGGTGTGCCGGAATGCGGGCTTTCCGCCGTGGATCGTGTCTGGTTCAGGAAAGAGCCGAAACGCCGATCCGATACGCACCCCGGAGCGCGCATATCCACTGTAGATAGTGCTGGTGACCGACCGAGCCCCGTACCCGTCCGACCTGTCCGACGCCCGCTGGGCGTTGATTGAACCCCGACTCACCGCGTGGCGGCAGGCCCGCACCGACGCCGGGTGGGTGGACGCACCCCGACCCATGACCTGCGCGAGGTCTTCAACGCGATCCTGTACGTCAACCGCACCGGCATCGCCTGGCGGTACCTACCCCACGATCTTCCCCCGTACCAGACCGTGTACGGGTACTTCGCCGCCTGGACCCGAGAAGGGATCTTCACCGAGCTGAACTACCAGCTCACCGGCCTGGTCCGCGACAACCACGGCCGGCAGACCTGTACACCATCGACTGGCGGACACACGGTTCGCCGACGGACCCGCGGTCCCAGGCGAGCTCAGCACGATGAGTGGGACATCGCCTGGTCCGACCCGACCGACGACGGCAATGCAAGTCGGATCTCGCTGGTCCCACGGCTGGAGGGGCGCACGGCTGCGTGGCGTGCCCGGACTCTGATGGCGTGCCACCCGATCGTTCGATTGGCCGCCCGAGTCGACGAAACAGTGACGGACCGTCGGTCGGTCGGCCACTGAGAGCGTGCAGATCTCGTAAGAGCGGTCACAGATCCGGCAGAATGGCGGCACCCGGATCAAGCTCAAGCTGAGGGGAAAGGCATGATCACGTAGTGGACGACACTCCCTCCCAAATCGGTCGCTACACGGTCGCGCGTCGACTCGGTTCGGGCGGCATGGGGGAGGTTTACCTGGCGTACTCCCCGGCCGGCTCGCCGGTGGCGGTGAAGGTGATTCGCAGTGATCGACTGGACGAGGGGACGAGGGGGCGGTTCGAGCGCGAGGCGTTGATCGCTCGGACGGTGATCGGTACGAACCGGGTGGCCCGCTTCCTGGACGCGGATCCCTACGCACCGCGGCCCTGGTTGGCCATGGAGTACGTCGACGGGGTCACGTTGCTGGACCACATCGACGCCGGCGGTGTGTTGCCGCCGCCGTTGGTGGCGAGTCTCGGCGCCCTGCTGGCCGAGGGGTTGACGGCGGTCCACGATGCTGGCCTGCTGCACCGTGACTTGAAGCCACAGAACATCATCCTCGGCACGGACGGGCCGATGATCATCGACTTCGGTCTGGCGGCGCTCGTTGACGCCTCGCAGGACTCGCTGTCACACACCGGGATGATCATCGGAACGGTCCGCTGCATGCCGCCGGAGCAGGCGGCCGGCAATCCGCGGGTCACGTCGGCTGCGGACGTCTACGCGCTCGGCACGGTGCTGTTGTACGCGGCGGCCGGCCACTATCCGTACGACGGTTCCGGGTGGCAGGCCATCGTTGCGCAGGTCACCAATCCTCAGGTGGCGCCGGACTTGGGCGGGGTGCCGGCCGTGCTGCTGCCGCTCCTGGAGGCAATGCTGGCGCACGAGCCGGATGACCGGCCGTCGGTCGGGGACGTGGCTGCGGCGTGCGCCGGCCTACTGGGCAACGTCGGGCTCAACCCGGCCGACGCGAGGCTGGCGCTCGTGGCACGCACCGCGGGCAAGCCGCCGTCGGGTACCGCGCATCGGCTGTCTCCGTCGATCGAGGCGAAGCTGGCAGGTCTGATCACTTCCGGTACGGACCTGGACCGAAGCCCGTTGGACGGCCCGCCACCCCCGCCCGGCCAGGAGCCGAGCCTGGGCGACGGCGACGTGGGACCGGCCGAGACCGGCGCGACGCCGCCGGAACAACAAGGTCGCCCAGCACAGGCGGAGTCGCCTGATCCGCCGGCGGGCCGGGCTTCGGCGCGCTCACGCCGCACGGGCCGGCTACCCGCCTCCAGCCGCGTGGCCGAAAGCCTGAGGCGACAGTACGCGGTCCAGATCACTCTGTGACTAAGGTATGAGGCCCGGGGTCGGGCTGCCGGAAGTGTCGGGCTGGGGAAGGATCGGAGCCGGGGTGAGCGTCGAAGCCGAGGTCGTCGCGAGCGGCGAGGGAGCGTCGGCAGGCTACCCACCGGGTGCGCAGGTGCTGGTCCGAGACGAGCTGTGGCTCGTCCGCAAGATCCTCAAGACGCGGCACGACGGCTGGATGGTCGAGGTCACCGGTGTGTCACCGTTCGTCCGCGGCGCCGAGGCGGTGTTCTTCGACCGGCTCGACGACATCCGTATCCTCGACCCACGCCGGACCGAACTGGTCGCGGACGACTCGCCGAACCATCGACGGGCCCGTCTGTACCTGGAGGCCGTGTTCCGCAAGACGCCACTACCGCAGACCGAGCCGGGGCTGGCGCTTGCGGACGGGTTCCTCATGGACCATCAGGTCCACCAGCTCCGGCCGGCGGAGCTTGCCCTGTCGATGAAGAACCCACAGCCGCGGATCCTCATCGCGGACGTGGTGGGGCTGGGCAAGACGTTGGAGATCGGCATCCTGCTGGCCGAACTCATCCGCCGCGGTCGCGGTGAGCGCATCCTGGTCGTCACCCCCCAGCACGTGCTGCAGCAGTTCCAGCGGGAACTGTGGACCCGGTTCGCTATCCCACTGGTGCGGCTGGACTCCACCGGCATCCAGCGCATGCAACGGGGGATCCCCGCCGGCCGCAACCCGTTCGCGTACTTCAAGCGCGCCATCATCTCGATCGACACACTGAAGAGCGACACCTACGCCCCCCACCTGGAGCGCACCGACTGGGACGCGGTCGTCATCGACGAGTCGCACAACCTGGTCAACCGGGGAACCAAGAACAACGACCTGGCGCGGCTGCTCGCCCGCCGAACGGACGCGCTGGTGCTGGCCTCGGCCACTCCGCACAACGGGCGGGCGGCCTCGTTCGCCGAGCTGATCCACATGCTGGACGAGGCCGCGATCGCGGATCCGACCAGGTACGACGTCGACCACCTCCGCCACCTCTACATCCGCCGGACCAAGACCTCACCCGAGGTGCGTGACGGCCTGCGCGGGGCCTGGGCCGACCGTGGTCCGTCCCTGCCGATCCACGTGCCGGCGAGCGAGCAGGAGGAGGCGGTGCTGGCGGAGCTGGGCACCCGCTGGATCCCGGGCGACGCCGACCGGCCCTCGATCAGCACGTCCCCGCTGGTCCCCTACCAGTTGCTCAAGTCCTTCCTGTCCTCCCACCGCGCGCTGCTGGCGACAGTCGGAACCCGGCTCCGGACGCTCGACGAGTCGCTGCGCAGGAGGCCGGCCGAGCCGGCGGCCCGCGAGGCGGAGCGGGACGCCCTGCGGGCGCTCCAGGCGCTCGCCGAGCGGATCCGCGACGACGAGGCGGCCAAGTTCCGCACTCTCGTGGACGAGCTGCGCGCAATGGGCGTCGAACCCGGTTCGGACGTGCGGGTCGTGGTGTTCTCCGAGAGCATCCCGACGCTGACCTGGCTGGCCGAGTCGGCACCCGCGGCGCTGGGGTTCGCCCGCGGCCCGAGCCCGGACGAGCGTCGGCCGTGGCTCGGCTACGGCGGCGCGGTGCAGGTCATGCACGGCGACTCCACGATGGATGAGCACGGGGCGAGCATCGTCGAACGGTTCGGGCTGCGCGACGACCCGGTGCGGCTGCTGTTCACCGGGGACATCGCGTCCGAGGGCGTCAATCTGCACCAGCAGTGCCACCGGTTGATCCACTACGACCTGCCCTGGTCCCTGATCCGCATCGAGCAGCGCAACGGCCGGATCGACCGCTACGGCCAAGAACACGAACCCCAGTTCCGGGCGCTGATCCTCACCTGTGACCTGCCGTGGCGCACCGACGCAGAGACCGGCCGCCCCCGCACCCTCGACGATCGCCTGGTGGGGGAGAAGCTCCTGGTCCGTGAGGAGGAGGCCCACAAGATCGAAGGTTCCGCCGAGGCGGTCACCGGGCTGTACCGGGCACAGGAGGAAGAGGACCGCCTCATTCAGGACCTGGTCGCCGGCCGCACGGTGGAGCAGTCGATCGACCGGTCCCGGCAGAGCGGATCGGGGTTCCTGGCCGGCCTGCTGGGCCAGGTGGGCGCCGCTGCCGAGCACCCCGAGGTCCGGACGGCCACCGTACTGTCCCTGTTCCGCTCCACCGAGGACTTCTTCGAGCAGGCGCTGCGCCAGGTGTGCCACCCCAACCCCGAGGACCAGCTGTCACTGCGGCGCGACGACGACGGCACGCTCGCCTTCGAGCCGCCGGCCGACCTGCTGCACCGGCTGCGCTCGCTGCCCAGGGAGTACCTGGACGAGCAGCGCATCCTGCCCACGACGAGCGAGCCCGGCCGGATGCGGATCACCTTCGCCAAGCCGCTCGCCGAGGCCCGGCTGCGCGCCGCGCGGGAGACCACGAAGTCCCAGTGGCCCAACGTCTCCTACGTCACCGACGTCCATCCGGTCCTGGACTGGCTCACCGACAAGGTGCTCGTGGAGGTCGGCCGCAACCAGGCTCCAGTGCTGGCCGCCGCGGTCGACGAGCCGGTGTTCCTGATCCAGGGCGTCTGCTCCAACGCCCTGGGGCGCCCCACCGTCGTCGAGTGGATGGCGGTGACCGGCCTGCCCGGCCGCGAGCGGGTCGAGGCCCTGACGCCGGAGCTGCTCCACCGGTGGGGGGTAGGCCCCCAGATGCCGGGTCGTGCCCACCCGCGCGACCTGCCTCGCCTCACGGCGTTGGTCCCCGCGGCCGTCGACGCGGCCCGCCGCCACTTGGCGCAACGCAGCGGGATGTACCGGCATGAGGTGTCGACGATGCTGGCCCCGTACCGCGAGCGGATCGGCGCGTGGCATCAGGAGGCCCTGTTCGCCGCACCCCGGACCGCCGCGAAACGGACGGTCGACGAGACCGCCGAGCGCCTGCGGCGGCTGGTGGCCGCGCTGGAGACGGTCGGCGAACCCATGCTGCGCGTCCTCGCGGCTCTGGAGCCGTCCGACGACCCGGCCGGAGGTGGACGCCGGTGACCGCCGTCTTTGACTCGATCATAAACCGGGGCGAGTACCTGTCCGCGCACTACTTCGCCGAGCAGCTCAGCACCGACCTGAGGAAGGGACTGTTCGCCACCTGGGCGGACCGCGAGGGGGACGAGCACGACCCGCGCTCCACGCCCCGGCAGCAGCTGCGCGCACTGCGCCGCGGCTACCTGGCGGAGGACGTCCGCGGTTACCTCGCCGCCGGGCCCCAGGACGACCGTTACGACCTGTTCGGCTTGGGCACCTTCAACGACCCCGAGTGGTGCAAGAGGCTGGCGGAGTGGCACCAGGCCCTGCTGCGCGCCCTCGGGTACCCACCGACTCCCACCGAGCTGACGGTGTACCGCGCCGGCCGCCAACACACCGTGGCGGTCGCCTACCGCGGTCCTGGGATCGTGGCCCTGGACTGCGGGTGGGCGGCGGACGGCGATGCCGCCTTCGACCCGGCGGGCGCCGGGCGCCTCCTGGCGCCGCTGCGGGTCAACGCCGCCGAACGCTACGACACCGGCGCGGCCCTCGCCTCCTGGCTCTTCCAGGCCAACATCGGCACGCCCGACGGCCCGCCGCCCCGATTCGTGCTGCTCCTGCACGGCGGCGTCATCGTGCTCGCCGACCGCAACTCGTGGGCCGAGGGGCGGTACCTGGCGGCGAACATCGACGCCGCCCTGGAGCGCAACGACCGCGCCCAGCTCGGGGAACTGGCCACGATCGCCGCGCTGTTCAGCCGCGACCTGCTCGCTCCCGGCGAGAACGACCGCGCACCGGCGATGGACGCCCTGCTCAAGGGGTCCACGGTCAACGCCGTGGGGGTGTCCAAGGAGCTGCGTCACGGCGTCCAGCGGGCGGTGGAGATCATCGCGGACGAGGTCCTGCAACGCCTGGCCGCCACCAACGTCGCACCGCCGGACATTGAGGACCCGCGCCTGCCGTTCGCCAAGGAGCTGACCCGCGACTGCCTGCGGTACCTCTACCGCATCCTCTTCCTGCTCTACGCCGAGGCCCGTCCCGAGCTGGGCATCCTGCCGGCCGACGACGGCAACTACGAGGCCGGCTACTCGGTGGCGCGGCTGCGCGAGCTGGTGGCCCGGGACGAGGTCCTGGTGGAGGAGGAGGCGCGGAACAGCTTCCACCTCTACCACTCGCTCGACCTGCTCTTCAACAAGGTTAACTTCGGCCATCGCCACCACGGCACCGAGCCCGACGACGACCAGCCGGACGACGACGAGGCGACCCGACAGGACAAGGCGGAGCGGCGCAGCGAGGACATTGGCCTGCGGTTCGAGCCGTTGCGCAGCGAGCTGTTCGACCCGCACTCGGTCCGGCTGATCGGCGAGCGGGTGCTCGACCCCCGCTGCGACGAGGAGACCGCACCGCGCTGGCTGGACCTGCGCCTGCGCAACGACGCCCTGCACCGCGTGCTGCGGCTGCTCACGATGAAGAAGGGCCGGCCGGGCGAGCGGGGCGGCTTCGTGTCGTACCGCAACCTCGGCATCAACGAACTGGGCGCCGTGTACGAGGGCCTGATGTCCTACACCGGCACCATCGCCGACGAGGAGCTGTGCGAGGTGGCCCGGGGCGGCGACCCCGACGAGGGCTCCTGGCTGATCCCGGCCCGCCGGCAGAACGACTACCCCGACCACACGCTGGTCCACTACGACGAGGAGGATGCGCGCCGCGGCCGGCGAGGCGTCCGCAAGTACGAACAGGGATCCTTCGTCTACCGGCTCTCCGGCCGGGAGCGCGAGACCTCGGCGTCGTACTACACCCCGGAGTCACTCACCAGGGTGACCGTCGAGCTGGCCCTCCGGGAGCCGCTCGACCAGGGTGGCAACGGCCAGGACGCCGACGGCCGGGCTGCCGGGACGCGCGCCGCCGCGCTGCTGTCGTACAAGCTCTGCGAGCCGGCGCTCGGCTCCGGCGCCTTCCTCAACGAGGCGATCAACCAGCTCGCCGAGGAGTACCTGCGCCGCCGGCAGCAGGAGCTGGGCCGGTCCATCCCCGCCGCCGACGTGCTCACCGAGAAGCAGAAGGTCAAGGCCTACATCGCCCTGCACAACGCCTACGGCGTGGACCTCAACCCCACCGGACGCGAACTGGCCGAGGTCTCGCTGTGGCTCAACACCATGCACCCGGGCATGCAGGCGCCCTGGTTCGGGCTGCACCTGCGCCGCGGGAACTCCCTGATCGGCGCCCGCCGTGCGCTCTACCGCGCCGAGGATGTCTGCTCCCCGGACAAGGCCTGGCTGAAGGCCAAGAATGGCCTCGCGCCGACCCCACTGCCGCTGCGCCGCGACGGCGAGCCGCAGCCGCTGCCCGACGACGCCGTGCACCAGTTCCTGCTGCCCTCGCCCGGGTGGGCCGCGATCACCGGCTCCGCCGAGGCGAAGAAGCTCGCCAAGACCGAGGTCGACCGGCTGGCCGCCTGGCGGCGAGGCGTCCTGCAACGCCCGACCCGCAGCACCGCCCACCTCAACGCCGACGGCAGCCCGAAGATCGACCGGCGCACCGGCCGGCCGCAGCGCGAGCGCCCGTCACAGTTCACCAGGCTGCGCGACGCCGCCCGGCGCGCCGAGTTCCTGTGGTCCTGCGTGGTCAAACGAATGGACCTGTCCGAACGGGAGATCGCCCGGCGGATCGACGTCTGGGGCGCCGACCCGGCCGACCCGGAGTACGCCTTCCTCCGGCGGCCAAAGCAGGCCGTGCCCAAGGAGAAGGTCTACGCCGAACTGTTCGACGCCGCCGGCACGCCGTACCGCCGGCTCAAGACCGTGATGGACGCCTGGTGCGCGCTGTGGTTCTGGCCCACCGAGCGGGTCGCACTGCTGGACGGCACCGACCCCGAGTACGCCGCACCCGTGCCAGAGGTGGGGGTGGACACCCTGACCACATTGCTCGGGGGTGTCGGCGCGGCACCGCGGCCGCCCTCCGCGCCGAGCGGGGAAAACCGGGAGGACGGCGGACCGCCGCCTGACGCGACGCGGGAGCATCCGGCGGTGGAGGCGGCGGGGGCACGGCCCACCGCAGTGTCGGCGCGGGGCTTCTTCCAGACGATGACGCTCTTCCCGGTCGACGGCGAACAGATGTCACTGGACGAGGTCGACTGGGAGTCCGCAGCCGCGACGCCGGCCGCCACGCCCGAACCGAAGTCGTCGAAGTCGGCCAAGCCGAAGCAGCCGGCGCGCCGTCCGGTCATCCCGCTGAAGAACCTCGACGACTGGCTGGACTTCCTGGAGGCCATGCTCGGCACGGCCGACGTGCCGGACGGCACGCTCATCGACAAGTACGACAGCCTCGACGCGCTGAAGAACTTCGAGGAGAGCCTCATCGGCTTCATGGGCATGGACGATCTCGACCCAGAGGCACGGTTCCCGTGGCTGCGGGTGGTCCGGGAACTCGCCGACCAGCACGCGTTCCTGCACTGGGAGCTGGACTTCGCGCTTGTCTTCGCCGAGAACGGCGGCTTCGACCTCCAGGTCGGCAACCCCCCGTGGGTGCGGCCACGGTGGGACGAGGACGCCGTGCTGGCCGAGTATGAGCCCTGGTTCGAGCTGGAGGAGAAGCCGACCCAGGAGGAGCGGGACCGCCGCCGCCGGACGCTGCTGGAGCGTTCGGAGGTGCGGGAGTACGTGCTGCGTGAGCTGACCACGACCAGCGGCCAGGTCGCCTTCTTCGGATCTGCGCAGGTGTACCCGCTGCTGGTCGGTACGCAGCCGGACCTGTACCGGGCGTTCATGTGCCAGGTGTGGGCGCACCAGTCAACGAGCGGCACGGTCGGCCTCCTGCACCCCGACAGCCATTTCACGGGCGACAAGGAGGGGCCGCTGCGGGCGGAGGCGTACCGACGGCTGCGCATCCACGGGGACTTCGTCAACGCCGGGCAGCGGTTCTTCCAGGAGCCGGTCGGACACACGGCCCACTTCGGCGTGCACATCTACGCGCGCCCGGGAGAGATCCGCTTCGACCACCTGTCCTGGCTCGTCTCCACCGACGCACTGCGGCACTCCCGCCACCACGACGGCTCCGGTGAAGTGCCGGGTGTTCGATACCAGAACCGGGAGTTCGACGAGCGGCCCCACCGCAGCCGGGTCGTCACGGTCACCGAAGACGTGCTGGCGGTGTGGCGCAGGCTGCTGGACGAGGAGGACCGGCCGCTGTCGCAGGCTCGGTTGCTGTTCCCGGTCAGCACGGCCGAGGCGGCCGCGATCGAGGCGCTGGCCGCCTACCCGCACCGCCTGGCGTCACTGGGACCCCAGATCACCCGCGGCTACGACGAGTCTGGTGCGAAAAGGGCCAACCTCATCGAGTACAACCGCGTCGACAAGAACACCGGCAGGGAGCACCAGCCGGCGGCCTGGGACGAGGTTGTCCTGAAGGGCGTCCAGCTGAGCATCGCCACGCCGGTCTTCAAACGGCACGACGCGAACAGCAACGACCCCCACGGCATCGACCTCGTCAGCCTGCCGTCCGACTTCGTGCCCGACACCGAGTACCTCTGCGTTCCGGATCGAGAGGCGGAGTTCCGGCAGGCACAGGACCGGTGGCTGGATCATCGGGAGCTGGGCCGGATGCGGGCGGACCCAGAGGCCGTGGCTGCGGCGCGCGAGCGCCTGGCCACGGTGCTGGGGGTGCCCGAGTCCGAGGTCGACGACGAGCAGGTCGACGCGCTGCTGACCGAGCAGGCCCGCCGGCCGTACGTCGACTTCTACCGCCTGGCCTGGCGGCGACAGGTGGCGCCGAACACCGAGCGCGCCCTGTACTCCGCGCTCGTCCCGCCCGGCCCAACACACATCCACGCCGTCCACAGCCTGTTCACGGGCAGCGCCCGTGAGACGGCGTTGGTGGCCGGCTTCTGGGCCTCGCTGCCGCTTGACTACTTCGTTCGGGCAACCGGGAGGGCCGACCTCCAAGTGGCAGGTGCGAGAATCCTGCCCGCGCCGTCGGGAGACCATCCGCTCGCGTCGGCGCTGTTGCTGCG
>DATMJT010000445.1:0-7242 GCA_035553735.1 Pilimelia sp. | reverse complement strand
CGACGCCTGGCACAGCACCGGCTGCAACCCGGCCACGCTGCTCAACCCGCTGACCGGCCTGAACGACATCGACGCGGCCACGACCAACCTGTTCGTCATGCACAACCGCATGCACGACTGGGGCTACTACCTCGGCTTCATCGAGGAGAACTACAACGCCCAGGTCGACAACGCCGGCTCGGAGAACGACTCCGAGGAGGCCGAGAACGACCCGGAGATCGGCAACAGCCAGTCCGGCTCGATCGGCGGCGGCCCGACCTTCCTCGGCCGCGACAACGCCAACCAGATCACGCTCAACGACGGCATCCCGCCGATCACCAACCAGTACCTGTGGGAGCCCCTGCAGGCCGGCTTCTACGCCCCCTGCACCGACGGCGCCTACGACATGGGCATCGTCGCGCACGAGTACGGCCACATGATCAGCAACCGCATGACGGCCGGTCCCGACGCGGGCCTGTCCGGCGCGCAGGCCGGCTCCATGGGCGAGTCCTGGTCCGACCTCATGGCCACCGAGTACCTCAACGGCTACGGCCTGGCGCCGTACAACGGCGAGAACCGCTTCTCGCTGGCGCCGTACGTCACCGGTGACCTGCAGGCCGGCATCCGCAACTACGGTCCGAACGCCAGCCCGCTGAACTACTCGAACCTGGGCTACGACGGCAACGGCACGACCAGCCCGCACGCCGACGGCGAGATCTGGAACGCCACGCAGATCGACATCCGCCAGGCCATGGTCGCGAAGTACGCCGACCGCTTCCCCGAGGGCAACCGCGCGCTCCAGGCCGAGTGCGCCGACGGGCTCAAGCCGTCCACCGCCTGCCCGGGCAACCGGCGCTGGATCCAGCTGCTGTTCGACGGCTTCCTCATCCAGCCCAGCCAGACCTCGATGCTGGACAGCCGCGACGCCATCCTGGCCTCGGACAAGGCCCGCTACGGCGGTGCCAACCTGCCGACGCTGTGGGCGGCCTTCGCCAAGCGCGGCATGGGCGTGAACGCCGAGACCGCGGGCGTGTCCGACCTCGACGCCGAGCCCGGCTTCCGCGACCCCCTGGGCCCCAACGGCAGCGTGACCTTCCGTCCGACGTTCGGCGGCGGTCCTGCGCCGGAGGAGACCAAGGTCTTCATCGGCGACTACGAGGCCCGCATCATCCCGGTCGCGGTCTCCGCCAAGGGCGCCCCGACCGCGGCCGAGCAGTACGTCCCCGGCACCTACCGCGTGTTCGTGCAGGCGCCCGGCTACGGCCACAAGCGCATGACGATCACCGTCCGCCAGGGCGCGCAGACCATCGAGCTCCCGCTCCGGAAGAACCTGGCCTCGATGGCCTCCGGCGCCGAGTCCACCGGTGACGGCGGCAACCTCGGTGCGCTGATCGACGAGACCGAGGCGACCAACTGGGGCTCGGTCGAGGGTGCTGCGCGCAACCCGATGGAGGCGCCGACCGTCCGCGGCAAGCAGGTCACCGTGGACCTGGCCGGTGGCGCGCACCTGGTCCGCGAGGTGCAGGTCAGCGCGGCCAACCGCCCGGCCTGTGCCGGTCAGGCGACCGCGAACGGCTGCGAGGAGAACCAGGAGGAGGCGCCGTACGACACCGGCGGCCAGAGCCGCTTCGCCGCGCTGCACTCCTTCGAGATCCTCACCTGCGACGCGACCACCGGCAAGGAGTGCGCGGAGGAGGGCGACTTCACCAGCGTCCTCGTCGCCCGCGACGCCTTCCCCGCCGGCCCGCCGCGCCCGACCGCGCCGGACCTCAACCTGCGCACGTTCCCGGTCAAGCAGAGCAAGGCCACGCACGTCCGGATCAAGGTGCTGGACAACCAGTGCACCGGCAACGCGCTGTTCAACGCCGAGAACAACCCCGAGGGCAACCCGATCAACGACCCCGACTGCCTCAACGGCTTCACGACGGCCGCCGCGGCCGGTGTGCAGTCGGCCGGCACGATCCTGTCGCTGTCGCAGAAGAAGAACGTCCGCATCGCCGAGCTGCAGGTCTTCGGGTCGGCCGTCTCGGCCGCCGCCCCGGTGACCAACGCGCCGCCGGCCGCCGTGCCGGCGCCGCGCACCGAGCAGCCGCCGACGCAGGCGGGTGGCCGCCTGCCGGCCACCGGTCCGCTGCCGATCGCGCTGCCCGCCCTGCTGCTGCTCGGCATCGGTGGCGTCCTGGTCCGGGCCCGCCGCCGGGCGCTGTAGCCCGCACCCCCGCACCGCCGCGAGCCCGGTCCCCGCACGTCGGGGGCCGGGCTCGCTGCTGTGCGGCTACCGGCCCGAGGCCGAGAAGTGCTGGTAGTCCTTGAGCGTGCGGAAGTCGCCGCCCCACTCCCAGCCGATGCCGGCGAAGGCCCGCACCACGACGTCGTTCGCGACGATCATGCCCGTCCGCACGTCCCGCCGGTCGAGGTAGGCCCTGCCCGCGGGCGGTTCCACCGAGGAGCCGCGCACGTAGGGGTTCTGCACCGGGTTGATGTCCAGCGCGGTGCCGTACGCGTGCTCGGACCAGGTGCTGCCGCCGGTGGTGCGCCGGCAGTTGTAGGCCGAGGTGTTGTTCGCGGCCATCGACCGGGCGTCGTCGGCGCCGTACTGCTCGACGGTCACCATCCGCTGCACCGGGAAGCGCGCGTCGTACAGCCGGCGGAAGACCTGCACGACGCCCGCCGCGTGCGTGCGGTGCACGACCAGCTCGCCCGAGCGCGGCACGCCGTCGAAGCCCCAGTGCGTCACCTGCACCAGGCGCAGGTCGGACACCGGCGTGGGACAGCCGGCGCGGTGCGAGCTGCCCAGCCGCGCGGCCGTCACGGGCGTCGTCCGGGACTGGAAGTCCCCGCGGCCGGTGTGCCGGAACGGCCCCAGCTGCGGCACCACCGGGCGCGTCGACGCGAGCGTCGCCGCGGCCGGACCCGGGTCGCGGCCGCGCGTCTCGCCGCAGCCGCTCAGCAGGCAGGTGGCGGCGAGCAGCGTCGCGAGAGTGCCGCGCATGCCGTCACTGTGGCACGCGCGACCGGCTACTTCGTGCCGAGGATCGTCGCGGTGAGCTTGCCGCTGGTCGGCACGCCGCCGCAGGTGCCCATCGACGTCCGGACGCTGATGGTGTGCGCCGTGCGCGGCGACACGGTGATCTTGCCCTTGCCGCAGAAGGCCTCGACGTTGCCGGCGTACGTGCCGTCGAACCAGATCTGGATGCCGATGTTCGCGCTCGAGGCGACCACCTCGACGGTCTTCTCACCCTTGACGGTCTCGAAGTCGAAGCACGAGTTCGCGACCGAGCAGATCGGCGTGAGGCCGGAGGTGTTCACGAGCACTGCCGGGCTGTCCAGCGTGCTGAAGCCGGAGTAGTCGAAGCTGATGGTCCGCTTCGTCGCCTTGGCCGGCGCGGCCGACGCGGCGAGCGGGCTGAGGGCGACCGCCGCGGCGGTGAGGACCAGGAGGCTGCGCTTCATGGGGACGCCTTCGGGGAGCGGGGCTGGGTCCGGGAGGGTTTCGCCGTCGTCCCCCGATCTCCTGCTCCATCGTTGCGCAATCGCGACCCGCGGCTGGCTCAACTGCCCGGCGCGCGACGATCCGGCCGGGCTAGGGTCCGGCCACGATCGGCACCCGTCCGGGTGGCCGAGGGCTGTCTGCAGCCCAACGACCAGGTGGAGACGCGATGCGCAACCTTCGACGCCAGGGCGTGGTCGCCCTGGGTCTGGCCGGCCTGCTGGCCGGTACCGCTGCCTGTGGTGGCGGCGACGGCGGGTCCGGCGACAGCGAGGGCGGTGGCGACACCCTCGTCTTCGGCACCTCGGCTGACCCGGTGAGCCTGGACCCCGCCTACGTCAGCGACGGTGAGTCCCTGCGTGCGGCCCGGCAGATCTACGAGACCCTCGTGACGACCGAGCAGGGCGGCACGGAGATCGTGCCGCTGCTCGCCGAGAGCTGGGAGCCCAGCGCCGAGGGCAAGACCTGGACCTTCCAGCTGCGCGAGGGCGTGAAGTTCCACGACGGCACGGACTTCAACGCCGAGGCGGTCTGCTTCAACTTCGACCGTTGGTACAACTTCAAGGGCGTCCAGCAGAGCGCGTCGGTCTCCTACTACTGGCAGACGGTGTTCTCCGGCTACGCCAACAACGAGGACCCGGCCCTGGGCAAGAGCCTCTACGCCAGCTGCGAGGCCACCGACGCGAACACCGCCGTCATCAACCTCACGTCCGCGTCGGCCAGCTTCCTGTCCGGCCTCGCCCTCGCGTCGTTCTCCATCGCCAGCCCGAAGGCGCTGCAGGAGTTCGAGGCCGACAAGGTCAGCGGCACCGGTGAGGAGCCCCGCTTCGAGGGCACGTACGGCCGCGAGCAGGCCGTCGGCACCGGCCCGTACAAGCTCGAGTCCTTCGAGCCGAACGAGCGGCTGGTCATGACGGCGTTCGAGGACTACTGGGGCGAGCAGCCGGACATCTCGACCCTCATCTTCCGTCCGATCGCGGACGGCGCGGCGCGCAAGCAGGCGCTGCTGGCGGGCGAGATCCAGGGCTACGACCTGGTCGACCCGGCCGACCTGTCGGAGCTCGAGACCGACTTCCAGCTGCTGGAGCGCCCGGCGTTCAACGTCGGCTACGTCGGCATCAACAGCACCAAGGCGCCACTGGACAACGTCAAGGTCCGCCAGGCGATCGCGCACGCGCTGAACCGCGAGGCCCTGGTCACGGCGAAGTACCCGCCCGGCTCGGAGGTCGCGACGCAGTTCATGCCGCCGGAGCTGTTCGGCTACTCCGAGGACGTCGCGGAGTACCCGTACGACCCGGCCAGGGCCAAGGCGCTGCTGGCTGAGGCCGGCACCCCGAACCCGACCATCGAGTTCTGGTACCCGACCAACGTCAGCCGGCCGTACATGCCGGAGCCGGAGGCGAACTTCCAGGCCTTCCAGGCCGACCTCACGGCGGCGGGCTTCAAGGTCGTGCCGAAGTCCGCGCCGTGGAACCCGGACTACCTGGACGCCGTCAACACCGGCAAGCCCGGGCTGTACCTGCTCGGCTGGACCGGCGACTTCGGTGACCCGGACAACTTCGTCGGGACCTTCTTCCGGACCGACCAGCCGGCCTGGGGCGCCATCCCGCAGGAGATCCAGGACAAGCTCGAGGCCGCTCGCGCCGAGCCGGAGCAGGCGCAGCGCACCGAGCTCTACCAGGAGATCAACAACGACCTGATGGACTACGTCCCGGGTGTCCCGTACGTGCACACCTCGCCGCGCCTGGTCTTCGCCAAGAACGTCGAGGGCTACGTCCCGAGCCCGGTGAGCATCGAGTCCTTCGCAGACATCACGGTCAACTGATCCTGCTGAAGGTCCTGAAGAGAACGGCGCACTGACCCGTGCTGAAGTTCGTCGTACGTCGGGTGCTGCTCCTGGTGCCCATCCTGCTCGGCCTGTCGATCCTGGTCTTCCTGTTCGTCCGGGCACTGCCCGGCGGACCGGCGACCGCACTGCTCGGGGAGAACGCCACCCCGGAGCGGGTCGCACAGGTCGAGCAGGCGTACGGGCTGGACCGCCCGGTGTACGAGCAGTACGTCGCGTACATGGAACGGGTGGTCCAGCTGGACTTCGGCACGTCCATCACGACCCGGCAGCCGGTGATCGAGGAGTTCGTCCGCCGCTTCCCGGCGACGGTCGAGCTGACGGTGATGGCGATGCTGTTCGCGGTCGGGGTCGGCATCCCGCTGGGGTTCATCGCGGCGCGCCGGTACGGCTCGTGGATCGACAACGCCTCGACGGCCGGCTCGCTCATCGGGATCTCGATCCCGGTGTTCGTGCTGGCCTACCTGCTCAAGTACGTCTTCGCCGTCGAGCTGGGCTGGCTGCCCAGCAGCGGCCGTCAGTCGCCGACCATCTTCACCGACCACCCCACCGGGTTCTACGTGCTGGACGGGCTGATCACGGGCGAGTACGCCGCCGCACGCGACGCCCTGGAGCACCTGATCCTGCCCGCCATCGCCCTCGGGACGATCCCCCTGGCCTTCATCACCCGCATCACCCGGGCGGCGGTGCTCGAGGTCGGCACCGAGGACTACGTCCGCACCGCCGAGGCCAAGGGCATGACCAAGCCGATCGTCACGCGCCGGCACATCCTGCGCAACGCGATGCTGCCGGTCGTCACGGTCATCGGCCTGCAGACGGGCCTGCTGCTGTCCGGGGCGATCCTCACCGAGACGGTGTTCGCCTTCAACGGGATCGGGTCGTTCATGGCGGCCGCCATCTTCACGCGTGACTTCCCCGTCATCCAGGGCGGCATCCTGCTGCTGGCGGTCGTCTTCGTGATCGTCAACATGCTCGTCGACATCTCCTACGGCTTCCTCGACCCGCGGGTGCGGACGCGATGAGGCCCCTCGCGGGAGGCGAGTCATGAGCCTCAGCCAGAGCGAGGCCGTCGAGACGCAGGCGGCGCACCCCGAGGAGGCGCGCGGGGGGCTGGCCCGCGACGCGCTGCGCCGGCTGCGCCGCAGCCCCACGGCGATCGTGGGCGCCGTGCTGGTCCTGCTGTTCGTGCTGGTGGCGGTCTTCGCGCCGCTGCTGGCCCCGTACAGCCCCACCGCACAGGACCTGAGCAACCTGCGACCCGGGGACTTCCCGGGACCGTCCCGTGAGCACCCGCTCGGGCTGGACCAGCTGGGACGCGACGAGCTGAGCCGGCTGATCTACGGCGCCCGCTACTCGCTGATCATCGGCGTGGTGTCGGTGTCCATCGGCGCGAGCGTCGGCATGGCCCTGGGTCTGGTCGCCGGCGCGTTCGGCGGCTGGGTGGACAACCTGGTCATGCGGCTGGCCGACATCATGCTGGCGATCCCCGGGCTGCTGCTGGCCATCGGCATCGCCGCGCTGCTCGGGCGCAGCCTGACGTCGGTGATGATCGCCATCGGCGTCGTGAACATCCCCGTCTTCGCCCGCCTGCTGCGCGGCGCGATGCTGTCCCAGCGGGAGAGCGACTACGCGCTGGCCGCGCGGTCGCTCGGGGTGGCGCGCTCGCGGATCGTGCTGCAGCACGTCTTCCCGAACTCCCTGGCACCCGTCATCGTCCAGGCGACGCTCGCCCTTGCCACCGCCATCATCGACGCCGCCGGGCTGGCCTTCCTCGGCCTCGGCTCGCCCGATCCGAGCATCCCGGAGTGGGGGCGCATGCTCACCGAGGCCGATGCCTTCATCGCCAGCGAGCCGCTGCTGGTGCTGTGGCCGGGCCTGGCGATCGTGCTGTCGGTGCTGGGCTTCTACCTGTTCGGCGAGGCGCTGC
>DATMJT010000444.1:0-6124 GCA_035553735.1 Pilimelia sp. | reverse complement strand
CACCGAGACCACCGTGCACGTCACCGCGCAGACGGTCACACCGGTCGAGGTGGCGCGCGGGTCGCGGTCGGTGGGGCGGGCGCTGCCCGGGTGGTCGGTGTCGGTGCGCGACGCCGACGGCCGGCCGCAGCCGCTCGGGGTGCCCGGTGAGATCTGGGTCGGCGGTGCGGGCGTGGCCGAGGGCTACCTGGGCCGGCCCGACCTGACCCGGGAGCGGTTCGTCGACGACCCGGTGACCGGCGAGCGGGTCTACCGCAGCGGCGACCTGGGCCGGCTGCGCCCCGACGGCGCGCTGGACCACCTGGGCCGCATCGACGACCAGGTGAAGGTACGCGGCTTCCGGATCGAGCTGGGGGAGATCCGCGGGGTGCTGCTGGAGGACGCCGCGGTGTCGGCCGCCGCGGTGGTGCTGCGCGCGGGCGCGGGGACGGCCGCCGACGTGCGGCTCGACGCGTACGTGGTGCTGCGCCCCGGCGGGTCGACCGAGCAGCTGCGGCGGCGGGTGGCGGCGGTGCTGCCCGAGCACATGGTGCCCGCGACGTTCACCGCGGTGGAGTCGATCCCGTTGACGGTCAACGGAAAGGCGGACGTGGCCCGGCTGCCGGAGCCGCGGCGGGCGCCGGCCCCGCCGGTCGCGGCGGAGCCGACAGCGGCCGGGGACGCCGGCCGCGGCGACGCGCCGGACCCGGTGCTGGACACCGTGCTGGCGGCCTGGCGGGCCACGTTCGGCCCGCACCTGACGCCGCAGGACGACTTCTTCGAGCTGGGCGGCAACTCGCTGCTGGCGGTGCGGCTGTCGGCCGCGCTGCGCCGGGCCGGTCTGCCGCCGGTGCCCCTGCGGGACCTGTACCTCTACCCGACGGCGCGGCAGCTGGCCGACCACATCGGAGCGACCGCGGCGACCGACGGCGCCGGGCGGGCGTCGTCGTGAGCGCGGGCGTCGCTGGGAGCGCGGGCGTCACCGCGAGCGCGGGCCGCGCCGGACGCACGGCGCTGCCGACCGTGGCCGTCCTCTACGACCTGGGCTCGGCGACCCCGGTGGACATCATGGCCGCCGCGCACCGGCTGGCGACCGTGGTGTTCGTGGCCGACTTCGCGGGCGAGCACGCGGCCGCGACGCGCCCGACGCTGGCCGCGCTGGGCGCCGTGGTCGACGTGACGGGACTGGACCCGGCGCGGCGGCTGGCGGCGGTCGCGGCCCTGGCTCCCCGGGGCGTGGTCACCTTCAGCGAGTACCGCCTGGCGGAGGCGGCGCGCCTCGCCGCGGCCCTGCGCCTGCCGGGCCACGACGCCGACACCGTGGCGGCCCTGGTGGACAAGTTCCGGCAGCGGCGGCTGCTGGCCGAGGCCGGCGTGCAGGCGACCCGCTGCGCGGTCGTCGGGGCCGACCCGGCGGCGGCGCTCGCGCGGGTCGGCGTGCCGGCGGTCATCAAGCCGCGCACCGGCGCCGGCAGCCGGCACACGGTGCGGGTGGACACGGCGGCGGAGTTCCTCGCGGTGGCGGGCCGTCTGCCGGCGGGCGTGGAGTTCGTGGCCGAGGAGCTGCTCGCCGGCGACCCGGCGGCGGCCGGCGCCGACTTCGGCGACTACGTCTCGGTGGAGTCGGTGCACACCGCGGCGGGGTCGCGGCAGGTCTGCGTGACCGGCAAGTTCCCGCTGGCGGAGCCGTTCCGGGAGACCGGCATGATCCTGCCGGCGCCGATCGGCGACGCGCTGGCCGACCGGGTGCGGGCGCTGGAGGCCGCGGCGATCCGCGCGCTCGGGGTGCGGCACGGGGTCACCCACACCGAGGTGAAGCTGACCCCCGACGGGCCGCGCATCATCGAGGTCAACGGCCGGCTCGGCGGCTACGTGCCCGAGATCCTCAAGCGCGCCACCGGCGTGAACCTGGTCCGGGCCGCGCTGGCGGCGGCCCTCGGGCAGCCGGTGGCCCTGCCCGAGCCCCGCTACCGGGGCGTCACCTACCAGATCTTCCTGGCCCCGCCGGCGGTGCCCGGGCGGATCGTCGGGGTGCGGGGCGCGGAGCAGCTGCGGTCGCTGCCGGGCGTGTCGGCCGTGGACGTGGTGACCGACTTCCCGCGGGCGTACGACTGGCGCGACGGCACCCAGAGCCACCTCGGCGTGGTCTACGGCGCCGCCGCCGACCACGCGGCGGCGGCGGGCGTCGCCGCCGCCGTGGCGACGACGTTCCAGGCGGTGTCCAGCGCGGACGGCGCCGCGGACATCACCGCGGATGACACCGCCGCCCGCGGCGCGGCCGGACCCGGTGCCACCACCGGACCCGGCGCGGCCGCACGCGGCCCCACCACCGGACCCGGCACGGCCGCCGCATCCGGCGCCGCCGCGCTCACCGGTGCCGGCGCCTCAGCGAGCGGAGGGAACCCGTGACCGCCGCCGCCGCGGAGTACCCCCGCGACGCCACCATCCACCAGCTGTTCGCCCGCTGGGCGGCGGCGACCCCCGGCGCCACGGCGGTGGTCAGCGCCGAAGGCACGCTGACCTACGGCGACCTCGACCGGCGAACCGGGCGGCTCGCGCGTCGCCTGGTGGCGCTCGGGGTGCGCCGCGGCGAGGTGGTCGCGGTGCACGCCCCGGCCGGGCCCGCGTGGGTGGTCGGCACCCTGGCCGTGCTGCGCGCCGGGGCGGCGTACCTGCCGATCGGTGCGCAGGAGCCGGCGCACCGGGTGGGGCAGCTGCTCACCGACGGCGGCGTGCGCGTGGTGCTCACCGACGACCCCGCCGACGGCCCGCCCCCCGAGGGCGACGCGCGGCACCGGCTGTCCGTCCTCGCCGACGCCGCCCCCGACGCCGCCGACCCGGACGCCGCACTGCCGGACGACGTCGCCGCGACCGACCGGGCGTACGTGATGTACACCTCCGGCAGCACCGGCGCGCCCAAGGGCGTCGTGGTGTGCCACCGCAACGTCGTGCGCCTGGTCGCCGGCGCCGACTTCGTCGACTTGTCCCCGCGCCTGCGGGTCCTCCAGACCGGGGCGGTGTCGTTCGACGCCACCACGTTCGAGCTGTGGGGCCCGCTGCTCAACGGCGGCACCCTGGTCCTGCCGGACCCGGAGGCGGTGCTGGACGCCGGCCGACTGGGCGCCGCGATCCGCGCCCACGAGATCACCACGATGTGGCTGACCTCGGCGTTGTTCAGCCGGCTCGCCCGCCAGGACCCCACGATCTTCGCGCCGCTGGTCGAGCTGATCGTGGGCGGCGACGTCGTCTCCGGTCCGGACGTCGCCGCCGTGCTGCGCGCCGCGCCCGGGATCCGGGTCGTCAACGGGTACGGGCCGACGGAGAACACCACGTTCTCCACCACCCACGAGATCACCCTGGCCGACACCGCCGGCCCGGTGCCGATCGGACGCCCGATCGCCCGGTCCACCGCCTACCTGCTCGACCCGTCGGGCGCGCCGGTGGCGCCGGGCGAGGTGGGGCAGCTGTGGGTGGGCGGCGACGGCGTCGCGCTGGGCTACCTGAACCGCCCGGAGCTGACCGCCGAGGCGTTCCGGGACGACCCCTTCCGGCCCGGCGGGCGGATGTACCGCACGGGCGACCTGGCCCGGCAGCGCCCCGACGGGGTGTACGAGTTCCTGGGCCGGGCCGACGACCAGGTGAAGATCCGCGGGTACCGGGTGGAGCCGGGCGAGATCGAGGCGGCGCTGCGGTCGCACCCCGCGGTCACCGCCGCCGTGGTCACCGCCCGCAGCCGCGACGACGACCCCGCCCAGCGCTACCTGGTCGGGTACGTGTGCCTGGCCGACGACGCCCCGGACGTGCGTCAGCTGCGGGCCCACCTGGCCGACCGGCTGCCGCGCCACCTGGTGCCCGGGTACCTGGTGGTGCTGGACGCACTGCCGGTGACGGCGCACGGCAAGGTGGACCGCGCCGCCCTGCCCGACCCCGCGGAGCACTACGACGTACCGGTGGAGTTCGTGGCGGCGCGCACGCCGGCCGAGGAGCGGGTCGTCGCGGTGTGGGAGCGGCGCCTGGGCGCCGGCGCGGTCGGCGCCCTGGACTCCGTCTTCGACCACGGGGTGGACTCGCTGACGGTCGTCGGCCTGGCCGCCGACCTCAGCCAGGCCCTGGGCCGGACCGTCACCAGCGCCGACATCTTCCGCCATCCCACCGTCGAGGAGCAGGCGGAGCTGTTCGCGCGCGGTGCGGCCACCCCGGCCGGCGACGCCCCGGTGGGCGGCACCTCGGTGGGCGGCACCTCGGTCGGCGACGCCCCGGTGGGCCGCACCCCCGCCGGCGACCCGCTGCCGGCGGCGCCGCCGGGGGACAACTACCCGCTGGTCGCCGCGCAGCGCGCGATCGTCGCCGCGCAGCTGAAGAACCCGGCCTCGGTGCAGTACCACGTGCCGCTCCTGCTCGACCTGCCCGCCGGCACCGACCTGGACCGGCTCGGCGCCGCGTGGCAGGCCCTGGTGGACCGGCACGAGGCCCTGCGCACCGCGGTGGACCTGACGACCGAGCCGCCGACCCAGGTCGTGCGCGCCGGGGTTCCGGCGCCGTGGCGGGTCGCCGACGGCGTACCGGACCCGGCTGCGCTGGTGCGCCCGTTCGACCTGGCCACGGCGCCGCTCGCCCGGGCCAGCGCGCACCGCGCCGGGGACCGGGCGTGGCTGTTCCTGGACGCCCACCACCTGGTCGTGGACGGGCGCTCCCTGGCGACGATGGTCGCCGAGCTGGACGCCCTCTACCGGGGGCGGCCGCTGCCGCCGGTCGCCCACCAGTACCGCGACCACGTGCACTGGGCTACGGCCGGCGCCGGCCGGGCCGCGGCGCAGGCGCAGCGCGCGCACTGGGCGCACACCTACGCCGAGCCGCCCGCCGACGTGGACCTGCCCACCGACCGGCCGCGGCCGGCGCTGCGCACCAACGCCGGGGCGGTGCTGGAGTTCGTCGTCGGCGCCGACCGGGTGGCGGCGCTGCGCGACCTGGCCGCCCGGCGGGCGACCACCGCGTTCCCGGTGTTCCTGGCCGCCTACGCGGCGTTCCTGGCCCGGGTCACCGGACAGGAGGACCTGACGGTCGGGGTACCGGCCGCGGGGCGCACCGCGCCCGGCCTCGACGGCACGGTCGGGATGTTCGTCAACACCGTGTGCGTACGGGTCCGCGCCGCCGCGAAGACGCCCTTCACCGACCTGGTCGACGAGGTCTCCGCGGCGACCCGGCAGGCCCTGGCCCACCAGGACTTTCCGTTCGGCGAGCTGGTCGACCTGGTGGCCGGCGACCGCACGCCCGGACGCAACCCGGTCTTCGACACGATGGTGGCCTGGCACGCCCGGGCGCTGCTGGACGTGGAGTTCCTCGGCCGCCGGGTGTCGCTGCGCCCCCTGCACCCCGGCGAGGGCATGTTCGACCTCAACCTCCAGGTCCACGAGCTGGGCACGGAGCTGCACTGCGCGTGGGAGTACAGCACGGAGCTGTTCGACGCGGCCACCGTGACCACGTTCCGTGACCTGCTGCTGTCCACCCTGGACCGCGCGGCGGCGGATCCGGGGGCGCCGCTGGCCGACCTCGCCGCCGGCTCCGGCGGCGCGACCGGCGGGCCGCCGCCCGACGACGACCCGGGGGCGTTCGACTTCGCGTTCTGACCCCACCGCCCGCCCGCTGATCCCAGCGCGTTCTGACCCCACCGCCCGTCGACCTCGTTGCCGAGGAGCCACCGCACATGACGACCACCCTCACCGTCGGCCAGCGCAAGATCGCGGCGGCCGGGCGCTGCGCCGCGGCGTACTGGGCAGCCGCCCTGGCCGGTGCCACCCCGGGCGTGATTCCGGTCGACCATCCCGCCGCGCCCCGCACCGGTCGCGCCGAGGCCCTCGCCACGGTGGCGGCCGACGAGGCGCTGGCCCGGCGCCTGGACGCGGTCAGCCGCGGCGACGACCACGCCCTGCACACGCTGCTGACCGCGGCGACCGTCGCCCTGGTGCGGGTCTACCAGGGCGGGGACGACCTCACGGTGGGACAGCCGCCCACCGGCGCGGCGCCGCTGGCCCGGGTGCTGCCGGTGCGGGCCCCGGTGGCCGCCGCCGACACCTTCCGGTCGCTGCTGGGCACCGTCGGCAGCGTCACCCGCGACGTGCTGCGCCACCAGGACTACCCCGTGGAC
>DATMJT010000443.1:0-2186 GCA_035553735.1 Pilimelia sp. | reverse complement strand
GACCGGAGTTCTGGTGATCGAGGACGACGACCGCATCCGGCTGTCGCTCGTGCTCGCCCTGGAGGACGAGGGGTACGTCGCGCGCGGGGCCGCCACCGCCGAGGAGGGCCTGCGTACCCAGCGCAGCGAGCCCGCCGAGACGGTCCTGGTCGACCTGATGCTGCCCGGGATCGACGGCTTCGAGTGCATCCGGCAGCTGCGCCGCGGCGACGACGTACCGATCGTGGTGGTCAGCGCCCGCGACGACACCCACGACATCGTGGCCGCGTTGGAGGCCGGCGCCGACGACTACCTGGTCAAGCCCGTGGCCATCAAGGAGCTGTCCGCCCGGCTGCGGGCCCTGCGCCGCCGGGCCCGCAGCGCGGTGGCGCCGGTGCGGACCCTCACCTTCGGGGCCCTGACGATCCGGCCGGAGGCCGGTGAGGTCACCCTGCACGGCCAGCCGGTCGCGGTGACCCGCACCGAGTTCCGGCTGCTCTGCGAGCTGGCCGACCATCCGGGCCAGGTGCTGTCCCGGCAGCAGTTGCTGCGGCGGGTCTGGGAGTACGAGATGGGCGACGAGCGCCTCGTCGACGTGCACGTGGGCCGCCTCCGCCACAAGATCGAGGACGCGGCCGGCGCGCCGCGGCACCTGGTGACCGTGCGCGGCCTGGGCTACAAGCTGCAGCCATGAGGCGGGCCGTGAGGCACCGGGCGGCCACCGGGCGCGGCGGATGAGGCGCGCCGGGCTGCGGACCCGGGTCACGGGCGGCTTCGCCGCCGGCGCCCTGGTGCTGTCCACCTCGATGGCCCTGCTGTCCTACCTGCTGACCCGGGAGTCCCTGCTGGAGCAGCGGGAGACCGCGGCCGTGCGGGCCGCGTACGTGGACGCCGCCGTCGTGCAGGCGGGCCTGGCCGGTGGCCACCCGGACATCGTGGGCGTGCTGCGGTCGCTGGACACCGGCGGCAACCGCCGCGCGGTGCTGCGCCGCAACGGTGCCTGGTACTCGCGCAACGCCGACGCCGGGCTCACCACCGCGATACCCGCCGCCCTGCAACGCCACGTCGAGCAGGGGCGGCCGGGGATGCAGCGGGTCCGGGCCGACGGCCAGCCGGCCGTGGTGGTCGGGCTGCCGCTCGACGACGCCACGGCCTTCTACCAGGTCGACAGCCTGCGCGAGCTGGACCGCACCCTGCAGGTGCTGGCGCTGGTGCTCACCGCCGCCGCCGTGCTGACGGCCGCGGGCGGAGCCGCGCTGGGCTGGTACGCCACCCGCTACGTGATGCGGCCCCTGTCGTCCGTCGCCGCCGCGGCGCAGGAGATCGCGGCCGGGGACTTCAGCGCCCGGCTGGACCCCACCACCGAACCCGACCTGGTGCCGCTCACCACCTCGTTCAACCGGATGGTGGACGAGCTGTCGCAGCGCCTGGCGCGGGACCGCCGCTTCGCCGCCGACGTCAGCCATGAGCTGCGCTCGCCCCTGCAGACCCTCGCGGCGGCCGCCGCGGTGCTGGAGCGGCGCCGGTCGGGCCTGGACGAGCGTACGGCCGCCGCCGCGGGCCTGGTCGCCGACGAGGTGTCCCGGTTCCAGACGCTGGTCAACGACCTGTTGGAGTTGGCCCGCAGCGACCAGCCGGCCCACCGGGCGCCGGTCGACGTGGTGGAGCTGGCCCGTCAGGTCTGCCGGGTCCGCCGGCTGCCCGAGCAGTTGGTCGAGCCGGACCGCAGCGCCGGTGCCGACGGGCTGATCTGGCACGTGGACCGGCGCCGCCTCGAGCAGCTGCTGGGCAACCTGCTCGACAACGCGGTGACCCACGGCGGCGGTCCGGTGGCCGTCCGGCTGGGCCGGCACGGCGACCGGTGCGTCATCGAGGTGGACGACGCCGGACCCGGGGTGAGTCCGGAGGACCGGGTGACGATCTTCGACCGGTTCGTCCGGGGGCGGGCCGCCACGGCGCGCGGCGGCGGTGACGGCACCGGCCTGGGCCTGGCGCTGGTCGCCCAGCACGCGGCGGCGCACGGCGGGCGGGCCGTGGTGCTGGACCGGCCGGGTGGCGGCGCGCGCTTCCGGGTCGAGCTGCTCGGGTGCCTGCGATGACCGGTCGAGGCGCCGCGCGGGCGCGCCGGGGACTGGCGGCGCTGGTCGCGCTGGTGGCGGTGGGCGCGCCCGCGGCCTGCGGCGTGCCCGCCGAACCCACGCCCCGGG
>DATMJT010000442.1:0-4136 GCA_035553735.1 Pilimelia sp. | reverse complement strand
GGGTCACGCCCACCCCGCCGAGCACCGCCGCCGACGGGCTGGCCACCTCCAACACGGCCGCGGCGAGCAACGCGGTCACGCTGTAGCCCACGCCCTGCACCGCGTACATCACCGAGTAGCCCGTGGCGTGCGCCCGCTCGGGCAGCAGCGCCCGCAGGCTGATGTTGCGGGTGATCATGACGCCGGACTGGAACACCCCGGCGGCCACCAGCCCGGCGGCGACCCCCGGCAGACCCGGCACCACCGCCAGCAGCGCCACGCAGACGGCGGTGGCCGCCAGCAGAACGAGGCTCTGCCGGGTGGTCGAGCCGGGCCAGGTGCGCAGCCCGTAGCAGAACGCCCCGACCGCGCTGGCGACCGCGAAGCCGGCCAGCAGCGGCCCGGCCCAGGCGACCCCGATCCCCCGGTCCTCCAGCAGCGCGGGGAGGACCAGTTCGGCGGTGGCGAGCATCGCCATCGCCGCCGCGCTGGTCAGGTAGACCGGCCACCCGGCCAGCAGGATGCGGGGCGTCAGCGTCGACGTTCGCTCCGCGGGGGCGGCCGGGGCCGGCTCCGGCAGCGCCCGGAGCACCAACGCCCCCGTCGCGGCGAACAGCGCACCCAACAGCAGCGGCGCGCCCGGGTGGACCTGGAGCGCCAGCAGCACCACCAGCGCCGGCGCCGCCGCCCAGACGAGCTGGGTCAACGTGGCTTCGACGCTCAGCGCCCGGGCGACGTGTGCCTCGCCGACCAGGCGCGTCACCAGCGTGCGCGTTCCACCGGGGCAGGCTGCCGGGGCGGCCCCGGCCAGGAACGCCAGCGCGACCAGCACGGCCGGTGCGGCCGATCGCATCGCCGGCAGGGCCGCGAAGGCCGCCGCGCCGGCGAGGAGGCCGACGGCGAGCTGGCCACGCATGGGCCGGCCGGCGAGCCGGGCGCCCAGCACGGCCGCCCCGACCACCTCACCGAGGACGTACCCGGCGGCGAGAATCGCGCCGAGGGCGTACCCGCCGGGGTCACCCCGCACCAGGAAGACCAACGCGAGCGGGGCCATGGCCACCGGGGCCTTGCTGGTCAGCGTCAGCACCATCCACACGGCCACGTCCCGGGTGACCAGGTCGCGGTACCCGGCCCGCCGCACCGGCTCGCCGTTCATGCCGCGCGTACCCCCGCCGTCTGGAACAGCTCGGCCACGGCGAGCTCCATCCGCCTCGCCTGCTCCGCATCGGTCGCCACCACCAGGTACTCCCCCGAGCCACCGTACGGTCGGTCGTCCGGCACGGTGATCAGGACACCGGTCCGCGAGCGTGGGTCGTACGCCAGGCCGCTGCGGGCCAACGCGTCGCGCAGCTGCGGGAATGGGGGGAAGGCGCAGCGGCGAAGTTCCACGAGCACCCGGTTGGTCTCGTAGTCCGCCCCGGCGAGGCGTTCGCCGATGAGGTGGACGTGGGTCGAGCCGCCGACCCGGCAGTTGAACTCGTTGATCAGGATGTCCCGTTCCGGCGTGACGATCGCGTCGACGCTCACGATGCCGCGGTAACCCATGGCGTGCAGCGGCGTGCACAGCCGCCGCGCGGCGTCCAGGAAGCCGGGGAACGCGGGCAACGTCGCCGAGGGCGCCGGCACGATCAGTCCGTTGAGGACCGGCTTCATGCGCATCTCGCCATGCCCGGTCAGGAAGATCCCGTCCGGCTCGACGCGCAGTTCCGCGTAGATGGGTACGGAGCCGGCCAGGTACCGCTCCACGACAAGCCGGTTGCGTCCACCGTCAGTCAGCCAAGACCAGCGGTCGGCCAGGTACGTGGCCAGCGCCCGCCGCTCGTCCACCAGCACGGTCCGCTGGGCGCCCAGCGGGGCCACACCCGGCACCGGGCTGACGATCTCGTTGCCGAAGCTGGCGACGTGGTAGTCCTGCTTGAGAATCACGGGGAACCCTCGGGAGAGAAAGCCGCGCCAGATGTAGTCCTCCGCGTGGTCCCGGTCGCCGAGCACCGCGCCCTCGGGCACCGGCACCCCGGTACCCGCGGCCAGTGCGCGGAAGGTGGCCTTGCTGTTCAGCAGACGGCCGCCGCCCTGGGCCAGGAAGTCGAAGCCCGGGGTGACCCGCTCCAGGCTGAGCCGGCGGGTCAGGGTCGCCACGGTGCTGTCGAAGTGGAACGGCAGCACCCGCTCGACCGCGCGCTCGCGCACCGTCGCGGCCAGCGCGGCGACGAACTCGTCGTCCGCCAGCCGGTCCCCGGAGAGCACGCCCTCGCCGTACCGGCCGGGCGGCGGCGTCCGCACGTCCACGGCGTCCGGGGCCAGGCCCAGCAGACCGGTGGCGTAGGAGACGAACTCCGGCGTGGCCGGCATGGGCTGCACCAGGATGTCCCCCGGCCCCGCGCACCACACCATGCGCTGCGCCTGGTTGCCCACGTACCGGCGGTAGTCCGGATCGAGCAGGTCGAGGTCCCCGACCATTTCTTCAGTGCGCTGGTTACTGACGATGAGCGTCGACACCGGAGCCCTCTTTCTCTGTCGGGTCGTGGTCGCCTTCGCTGTCGGGTCGTGGTTGCCCGGCAATCGTCGCGGTGGACGGGCGACGGCCGTTCACCCCATTTTCCGTAGCCCGGCACAGGTGGCCCACTACCCATCCAAGTAGTGCCCGGGTAGTGCTTGTCGAGTAGCCGGTGGCCGGGCACACCGCGCATTCGGGTAGCCGATTGTCGAGGTGGCTGGTGTTAGCTTCGGCATTGCCGCTGACGGGAGGAATGCAAATGTCCACCACACACGCTGCAATTCCACTGAGCCTGTTCCCGCCCGGACCGGGCGGCGCCTGCGCCACGACCCGTACCTGTGGACCACAGGGGGAGGTGGAACAGAGCGCACACCCGACGGCACCGGTCACCGACGCCGACATCTTCCGCGCCCACGAGGGCGGCAAGCTGCGGGTGGCCGTCGGGCCCGCCCTCGATGACGCGCGGGCGCTCGCGGTGGCCTACACGCCCGGGGTCGCCCGGGTCAGCCAGGCCATCGCCGCCGATGCCGCCCTGGCCGCCCGGTACACCTGGGCGGCCCGGCTGGTGGTCGTGGTCACGGACGGCACCGCGGTGCTGGGCCTGGGAGACATCGGCCCGCGGGCGGCGCTGCCGGTGATGGAGGGCAAGGCCGCGCTGCTGAAGCACTTCGCCGGCCTGGATGCCATCCCGCTCGTACTGGACACCACCGACGTCGACGAGATCGTCGACACCCTGGTCCGGTTGCGGCCCTCGTACGCCGCCGTGAGCCTGGAGGACGTGGCGGCGCCGCGTTGCTTCGACCTGGAGCGGCGCCTGGTCGCCCGCCTGGACTGCCCGGTGATGCACGACGACCAGCACGGCACGGCGGTGGCGGTGCTGGCCGCGCTGCGTGGCGCGTGCGCCCTGCTGGACCGGCCGCTGTCGAGCCGCCGCGTGGTCGTGGCCGGCGCCGGGGCCGCGGGAACCGCCTGCGCGGACATCCTGCTGTCGGCCGGCGTCACCGACCTGACCGTCGTGGACTCCCGGGGCGTGCTGCGGCCCGGGCGGGACCACCTGAACCCGACCAAGGCCGCACTCGCCGCGCGCACCAACCCGCGCGGCGTACGGGGTGGGCTGGACGCCGCGCTGCGGGGCGCGGACGTCCTGGTCGGCGTGTCGTGCGCGACGGTGCCCGAGGAGTGGATCGCCACGATGGCGCCGGACGCCGTGGTGCTGGCCCTGTCCAATCCGGTCCCCGAGATCCACCCTGAGGTGGCCGCGCGGCACGTCGCCATCGTCGGCACGGGCGGCAGTGACTTCCCGAACCAGGTGATCAACACACTGGCCTCACCCGGCATCTACCGCGGCGCGCTGGACGCCGGCGCACGCCGGATCACCCAGCGGATGAAGCTCGCGGCCGCCGACGCCATCGCCGCCGTGGCAGCCCCTGACCTGGCGGCCCACCGGATCGTGCCCCACTCGCTGGATCCCCGCGTGGCGCCCGCCGTCGCCGCTGCCGTGGCCCGCGCGGCGCTCGCCGACGGCGTGGCCTGAGCGCCACCCCACCGCCCGCCTCGGGTGGCATACCCGCCCACAGCCCCAGAGACGTTCACCAACGCCGCCGACGCGCCGCCCGGTCCACCTGCGCAACGGGGCCTTCCGGTCGCGCGCGGCGCGGAC
>DATMJT010000441.1:0-2698 GCA_035553735.1 Pilimelia sp. | reverse complement strand
TCCGGCGTCGCCGAGTCCGGTGATGTTGGTGTCGCCGACGTGGACCTGGCCGCGGGTGACGGTGTCGAGGCCGGCGAGGCAGTGCATGAGGGTGGACTTGCCGGATCCGGACGGTCCCATGATCGCGGTGAACCGGCCGCGCTCCAGCGCCAGGGTCACCCCGCGCAGCGCGACGACCTGGGCCTCCCCCGCGCCGTACACCTTCCACACGTCCACCGCCCGGGCGGCGGCGGTCTCCGTCGTCGTAGCCTGCACGTGGCACCCTCCGTGAGATCCGGTCCGGACCCGGCCGGTCCGGACACCTCGGCCGGTCTTACGCTACGCGTCCCCGGCCACCCAATTTCGCCCCGCTCGGGGCCGCACCGGGCCGCCCTCAGCGCCGGCACCGCCGCCCGGCCGCGCCGTGCACGTCCCCACCGGCCCGACGCGCGTCTCGACCGTTGTCCCGCCCACCGGCCGGACCGGGACCGCGTCCCGCCCGCCCGTCGGGACCGGGCGAGCGCGGCGGTGGACGGCCGGCAGGCCAGCCGGCCCGGCCGGCGCTGTCGTTGCCGTTGCCGCGCGGTCGGGATCGGCCCGCCGCCTCCCGCCGGCCCGGCCGACGAGCCCGGGATCGGACCCCGCCGGGGTCAATCCTGCCGCAGCGGCGGCTCACCGCCGGCGTCCGGGGGCGCCGTGGGGAACGGCGGCGGGGTCCCCCCGTACGTCGGGCACAGCCGCTGGTGGTGGCACCAGTCGCAGAGGCGGCTGGGCGTGGGCCGGAAGTCGCGGGCCGCGGTCGCGGCCGCGATCGCCCGCCACAGCGCCAGCAGGGTGCGCTCGAACCGGGCCAGCTCCTCGGGCGAGGGGGTGTAGTCGCAGACCTCGGCGTCCTTGAGGTAGAGCAGGCGCAGCACGGCGGGGACCACCCCGCGGGTGCGCCACAGCACCAGCGCGTAGAACTTGAGCTGGAACAGCGCGCGCGCCTCGAACGCCTCCCGCGGGGCGCCGCCGGTCTTGTAGTCCACCACCCGCAGCGCGCCGTCGGGCGCCACGTCGAGGCGGTCCACGTAGCCCCGCAGCAGCAGGTCGTCGCCGATCACCGCCGAGATCAGGCTCTCCCGGGCGGCGGGGCGCAGCCGGCGGGGGTCCTCGACCGCGAAGTAGCCGGCCAGCAGGGCCCGGGCCGAGTCCAGGAAGTCGGCGGCCGGGCCCGGGTCGGCCCCGGCGCCGAAGATGTCGGCCAGCTCGGGGCTGTCGGCCACCAGACGCTCCCACTGCGGGGCGACCAGCCGTGCGGCGGCCGGCGGGGTGCGCTCGGCCGGTGGCAGGTCGAACAACCGCTCCAGGACCGCGTGCACCAGCGTGCCGCGGGCCTGGTCGGCCGTCGGCCGCTCCGGCAGCCGGTCGATGGTGCGGAACCGGAACAGCAGCGGGCAGGTCTTGAAGTCCGCGGCCCGCGACGGCGACAGCGACGGCCGGGCCGGCTCGGGGTCGGTCGCGCCGCCCGATCCGCGCGGCGGCGGGACCGATCCGGCCCGGCCGTCGCCGACCGGCGCCAGGGGAGCCGGTGGAGCGCCCGGCCCGCCGCGGGGCGGGGGGGTTTCGGCCGTCTGCGCCGTCATGTCGGAAAGGCTAGGGCACGGGTGCGACAGGACCGCCGGGCCGGGTGCGGTGCGTAGCATCGGGCGGATGGAGGACCGCACCAGCGAGCGGGATCGCCCGCCGCGCCGGCCCGGGCCCCGGCTGGGCCGGATCCTGGGCTTCCCCGTCCATCTGAACCCCTCCGTGCTGGTGTTCGCCGCGCTGATCACCCTCACCTACGGCAGCTACGTGCGCCGCACGCTGCAGTACACCCCGTCGGTGAGCTACCTGGTGGGCTTCGGCTTCGTGGTCTGCCTGCTCACCTCGGTGCTGCTGCACGAGCTGGGTCACGCCGTGACCGCCCGCAGGTTCGGCATCGGCGTGCGCGGCATCACCCTGGAGCTGCTCGGCGGCTATACCGAGATGGAGCGCGACGCGCCGACCCCACGGGTTGACCTGCTCGTGGCCCTGGCCGGGCCGGCGGTCTCGCTGGTGCTGGGCCTGGCCGCGGTGGCCGCCACCGCGGCGTTGCCCGCCGGCACGCTGTGGCGCGAGGTCGCGTTCCAGCTGGCGGTCAGCAACCTGGTGGTGGCGGTGTTCAACTCGCTGCCCGGCCTGCCGCTGGACGGCGGCCGGGCCCTGCGCGCGGGCGTGTGGGCGCTCAGCCGCGACCGGCACCTCGGCACCGAGGTGGCCGGCTGGGTGGGCCGGGTGGTCGCCGGGCTGACCGCCCTGGCCGCGGCGGTGCTGGCGGCCTCGGGGCGGTTCTCCGTGCTGGGCCTGGTCTTCCTGGCCCTGGTGGCGCTGACGCTGTGGCAGGGCGCCGGGCAGGCCATCCGCGCCGCGCGGGTCAGCCGCCGGTTCCCGCTTGTCGACCTGCACCGGCTGACCCGGCCCCTGTACCTGGTGCCGGCCGGCACCCCGCTGGCCGAGGCGCGGCGCCGCGCGGAGGCGGCCGGGCAGCGCGGCGCGGCGCTGGGCGTGGTCGACTCCGCGGGGCGCCTGGTCGCCGTGGAGCACGCCGCGGCGGCCGCGGCGTGCTCCACGGCGACCAGGCGCCCCGCGGAGTCGACCACGCCCAGCGCCGCGCCGCGCTGCCCGGCCGCCTCCGCGCGGCGCCGCGCCTCGGCCAGCG
>DATMJT010000440.1:0-4980 GCA_035553735.1 Pilimelia sp. | reverse complement strand
GCGTACGCGGTGCTGCTCTGCGGTGTCGGGGCGGGCGTGGCGCTGCTCGCCGCGCGGATGCCCTGGCACGTCGAGGTGACCGCGCAGCCCGCGCCGCTGCCCGAGGTGCGCGACGTGCGCACCGGTGCCGAGCTGCGGCCGTGGCTGCCGGCGCTCATGCTGGTCGGCCTGGCGGCCGCCGGGGCGCTGCTCGCCGTGCGCGGCGCGGCCCGCGCCGCGGTGGGCGCCGTGGCCGTCTGCTGTGGACTGGCCGGCGCGTCGGGCGCGCTCGCGGTGCTGGCCGCCGACGGCGCGGTCCGGCAGCGGGCGGGCTGGCCGGTGCTGACCGCGCTGGGCGCCCTCGCGCTGGCCGCCGGCGGCGCGCTGGCGGCGGCGCGGGGGCGGCGCTGGCCGGCGCTGGGCGCGCGCTACGACCGCCGGCCCCCGGCCGGCGCGGGGTCGGGCGGCGCGGGGCCGGGCCGCGACGGCGCAGCCGGCCCGGCGGCGGCCGGGCCCGGCGGCGCGGACCACGGTCCGGCGGGCGGCCGGCGCGGCCGGGGGGCGCCGAGCACCGTCGAGGCGTGGGACGCCCTGGACCGCGGGGAGGACCCCACCGACCGCTGAACCGGACGGGACCGACCGCTGCACCCGTGCCGGACCGGGCGGTCTGTGCCGGTCTGCGCCGGATCGGCGGTCCGGGATGGCGCATTATGCCGCAGCCCGCGGCGTGAGGCGCGCCATACCCCGCACGCCGGGCCGGCGGGCCCGGCGCCTAGCATCGGCCAAATGACACCCGGAGAGGGGAGTCCGTTGGTGGTTACGGCGGGTGGGCAAGCCGACGGCCGGTCGGCGAGCGTGCTTGACGAGATCCTCGCCGGCGTGCGCGAGGACGTCGAGGTCCGGCAGCGCACGCTGCCCCTGGACCGGATCAAGGAACTGGCGGCCGCCGCGCCGCCGCCCCTGGACGCGTACGCCGCCCTGCGCAAGCCCGGCGTCGCGGTGATCGCCGAGGTGAAGCGGGCGTCGCCGTCCAAGGGGCAGCTGGCGGAGATCCCGGACCCGGCGGAGCTGGCCGTCGAGTACGCCGCGGGCGGTGCCCGGTGTGTCAGCGTGCTGACCGAGGGCCGCTGGTTCGGCGGCTCGCTGGCCGACCTGGCCGCGGTGCGGGCCGCGGTCGACATCCCGGTGCTGCGCAAGGACTTCGTCGTCTCCAGCTACCAGGTGCACGAGGCGCGGGCGCACGGTGCCGACCTGGTCCTGCTCATCGTGTCGGCCCTGGAGCAGAACGCGCTGACCGGGCTGCTGGAGCGCATCGAGTCGCTGGGCATGACCGCGCTGGTCGAGGTGCACGACGAGGAGGAGGCGGACCGGGCCCTGGAGGCCGGTGCCCGCGTCATCGGCATCAACGCCCGCAACCTGCGCACGCTGGAGGTGGACCGCACGGTGTTCGAGCGGGTCGCCCCGGGCCTGCCGGCGCAGGTGGTGAAGGTGGCCGAGTCCGGCGTGCGCGGTCCGCACGACCTCATCAAGTACGCCTCCGCCGGGGCGGACGCGGTGCTGGTCGGCGAGGGCCTGGTGACGCAGAAGAGCCCGCGCGACGCCGTCGCCGAGCTGGTCACCGCCGGCAGCCACCCCGCCACCCCGAGGCCGGGCCGGTGACCGCCCCGGCGCACGCGGGCGACCTGTCCGGCGACCCGGCCGGCGGCGAGCTGCCCGACGCGTCCGGCCACTTCGGACGTTTCGGCGGACGGTTCGTGCCGGAGGCGCTGATCGCGGCGCTCGACGAGCTGGAGGCGGCCTACCGGGCGGCGCTGGCCGACGAGGAGTTCCGGGCGCAGTTCCAGGCGCTGCTGCGCGACTACGCCAACTGCCCGTCCCCGCTCTACCGGGCGCGGCGGCTGTCCGCCCACGCGGGCGCGGAGATTCTGCTCAAGCGCGAGGACCTCAACCACACCGGCGCGCACAAGGTGCGCAACGTGCTGGGCCAGGCGCTGCTGACCAAGCGCATGGGCAAGACCCGGGTGATCGCCGAGACCGGCGCCGGCCAGCACGGGGTGGCCACCGCGACGGCGGCGGCGTACCTGGACCTGGAGTGCGTGGTCTACATGGGCGAGGTGGACACCCAACGCCAGGCGCTCAACGTGGCCCGGATGCGGATGCTGGGCGCCACGGTGGTCCCGGTGACCAACGGCTCGCGCACCCTCAAGGACGCCATGAACGAGGCGCTGCGCGACTGGGTCAGCAGTGTCGAGCACACCCACTACCTGATCGGCACGGCCGCCGGGCCGCACCCGTTCCCGGCCATGGTGCGCGAGTTCGTGCGCGGTATCGGCGACGAGGCGCGCGAGCAGTCCCGGACGCTGCTCGGCCGCCTGCCGGACGCCGTGGCGGCCTGTGTCGGCGGCGGCTCCAACGCGCTGGGCGTCTTCCACGCCTTCGTCGGGGACCCCGACGTGCGGCTGTACGGGTTCGAGGCCGGCGGCGACGGGGTGCAGGCCGGCCGGCACGCGGCCAGCATCACCGGCGGCGACGCCGGCGTGCTGCACGGGGCGCGCACCTACGTGCTGCAGGACGACGACGGGCAGACCATCGAGTCGCACTCCATCTCGGCCGGGCTGGACTACCCCGGCGTGGGCCCGGAGCACGCCTGGCTGCACGACACCGGGCGGGCGCGGTACCGGCCGGTGACGGACGCGGAGGCCATGGCCGCGTTCCAGCTGCTGTGCCGCACCGAGGGCATCATCCCGGCCATCGAGAGCGCCCACGCGCTGGCCGGGGCGCTGCAGGTGATCCCCGAACTGGCCGCGGAGCTGGGGCGGCCGCCGACCGTGCTGGTGAACCTGTCCGGCCGCGGCGACAAGGACGTGCACACCGCCGGCACGTACTTCGGGGTCCTGGAGGCGTGATGTCGCTGGCTGCCGCGTTCGACAAGGGCCGCGCCGAGGGGCGGGCCCTGCTGGTCGGCTGCATGCCGGCCGGCTTCCCCACCGTGGACGGCAGCATCGCCGCGATGCGGGCCATGGTCGAGGCCGGCGTCGACGTCGTCGAGGTCGAGCTGCCGTACTCGGATCCGGTGATGGACGGCCCCGTCATCCAGCGGGCCAGCGACATCGCGCTGGCCGGCGGGGTGCGCACCGCCGACGTGCTGCGGGTGGTGGAGGCCGTCGCCGAGGCCGGCGCGCCGGTGGCGATGATGACCTACTGGGCGCCGGTGGAGCGCTACGGTGTCGACCGGTTCGCCCGCGACTTCGCCGGGGCCGGCGGCGTCGGCCTGATCACCCCCGACCTGATCCCCGACGAGGCGCAGGAGTGGCTGGCCGCGTCCGACGCGCACGGCCTGGACCGGGTGTTCCTGGTGTCGCCGTCCTCGACGGACGCGCGGATCGCGATGACCGCGGCGCACTGCCGCGGCTTCGTCTACGCGACCAGCGTGATGGGGGTGACCGGGGCCCGCGAGCAGACCTCCAGCGCGGCGCCGGACCTGGTGGCCCGGGTCCGGGCCGCCGCCCCGCAGCTGCCGGTCGGGGTCGGCCTCGGGGTGCGCGACGGCGCCCAGGCCGCGGAGGTCGGCCGGTTCGCCGACGGCGTGATCGTGGGCAGCGCGCTGATCCGCTGCCTGCTGGACGCCCCGGACGACGCCGCGGGCCTGGACGCACTGCGCCGCCTCACCGCCGAGCTGGCCGAGGGCGTCCGGCGCGGCCGCGGCGGACCGTCCGGTCGCCGAGACTGACCGGGCGGGAGGCTACGCTCCCAGCGCCGCGCAGCGGTAGCGTGTCTCCCCGTGACGATCGCCGCCATTCCCAGCCCCAGTACCGCCGTGTGGCACCTCGGGCCCGTCCCCATCCGGGCCTACGCGCTCTGCATCATCGCGGGCATCGCAGTGGCCTGCGCCGTGACGGAGTACCGGCTGCGCCGCCGGGGCGCGCCGCGCTGGGCGGTGCTCGACGTGGCCGTGTGGGCGGTGCCGTTCGGCATCGTCGGCGCCCGGATCTACCACGTGATCACCTCGCCGGCGCAGTACTTCGGCGCCCGCGGGGACTGGACGAAGGTCTTCGCCGTGTGGGAGGGCGGCCTGGGCATCTGGGGCGCCGTGGCCGGCGGCGCGCTGGGCGCCTGGCTGGGCTGCCGGCAGTTGGGCATCCCGCTGACCATGTTCGCCGACGCGCTGGCGCCCGGGCTGCCGTTGGCCCAGGCGGTCGGGCGGCTGGGCAACTGGTTCAACAACGAGCTGCACGGCGGGCGCACCGACCTGCCGTGGGGCCTGGAAGTGCACCGGATGGACAGCGACAACCCCGGTCGGGCGCTGGTGGGCCCGGACGGCCAGCCGGAGTTGCTGCCCGGGCTGTACCACCCGACGTTCGCCTACGAGGCGCTGTGGAACGTCGGCGTGGCGCTGCTGGTCCTCCTCGCCGACCGCCGGTTCCGGTTCGGCCGGGGGCGCGCCTTCGCGCTGTACGTGATGGGCTACACCGCCGGCCGCTTCTGGATCGAGATGATGCGCACCGACGAGGCCACCCACCTGCTCGGCATGCGGGTCAACGTCTGGGTGTCCCTGCTGGTGTTCCTCGGCGGCCTGGTCTACTTCCTGCGCGTCCGCGGCCCGCGCGAGTACCTGGTACCGGCCGGGGAGCCGGGCGCGGCCGGCGGCGGCGACCTGCGGGTCGTCACGTGGGAGCAGTACGAGGCGTACCGGAGCACCGGTGCGCTGCCCGCGCCCGTCCCCCACGCCGGCGACCCGGCGCGCGACGACGACGGGGCCGACCTCGCCGACGGCGCCCCGGCCCTGGACGACTTCGCCGACGACGAGACCGACGACGTGGACGAGCCGCCGGCCACTGAGCCGGACGATCCCGGCCGCGCCGGGGCCGTCGACTCGGGCGGCCCGGGCCGCGGCGGGGCCGCGGACGCGGGGCGCGGCGCGTCCGGCAACGCGGTCGGCGGTGCCGAGCGGGGCGGCGGGGGCCAGGTGACCGCGGCCGGCGACGACCGCTGACCATGCGC
>DATMJT010000439.1:0-5583 GCA_035553735.1 Pilimelia sp. | reverse complement strand
CTGCACGCCGCCGGGCCCCCCGCCGCCGCCCGGGAGCTGGACCGGCTGGTCGCCCTGTTCGGCGCCGGCCACGTCGCGGTGGAGCTGACCGACCACGGCGACCCGTACGACGCCGACCGCAACGACGCCCTCGCCGCGCTGGCGGCCGCGGCCCGGCTGCCCACGGTGTCCACCAACAACGTGCACTACGCCACCCCGGCGCGGCGCCGGCTGGCGACGGCGCTGGCGGCGGTGCGGGCCCGACGCAGCCTGGACGAGATCGACCCGTGGCTGCCCGCGGCGGCCACCGCGCACCTGCGCGCCGGCGCCGAGATGGCGGCCCGGTTCGCCGCCTACCCGGGCGCGGTCGCGCACGCGGCGGCGCTCGGCGCCCAGCTGGCCTTCGACCTGCAGGTGGTGGCCCCGAAGCTGCCCCCGTACGACGTGCCGGCCGGGCACACCGAGATGAGCTGGCTGCGGCACCTGACCATGCGTGGCGCGGCGCAGCGCTACGGCCCGCCGCAGGCGCACCCGCAGGCGTACGCGCAGCTGGAGCGGGAGCTGGCCGTCATCGAGGAGCTGGACTTCCCCGGCTACTTCCTGATCGTCTACGACCTGGTGCGGTTCTGCCGGGAGCGGGACATCTACTGCCAGGGCCGGGGCTCGGCGGCCAACTCGGCGGTCTGCTACGCGCTGTGGGTCACCAACGTGGACGCGGTGCGCTGGGGGCTGCTGTTCGAGCGGTTCCTGGCCCCGGAGCGCGACGGGCCGCCGGACATCGACGTGGACATCGAGTCCGACCGCCGCGAGGAGGTCATCCAGTACGTCTACCAGCGGTACGGCCGGGAGCACACCGCCCAGGTCGCCAACGTCATCTCCTACCGGCCCCGGTCGGCGGTGCGCGACATCGCCAAGGCGTTCGGCTTCTCACCCGGCCAGCAGGACGCCTGGAGCAAGCAGATTGACCGCTGGGGTGCGGACGCCACGGCCGAGGTGGAGGGGATCCCGGAGCACGTCGTGGCGTACGCCAACGAACTGGCTGGTGGCTCGGGGAGGTGGGCGGGGTTCCCCCGGCACCTGGGCATCCACTCCGGCGGCATGGTGATCTGCGACCGGCCGGTGGTCGAGGTGTGCCCGGTGGAGTGGGGGCGGATGCCCGGCCGCAGCGTGCTGCAGTGGGACAAGGACGACTGCGCCGCCGTCGGACTGGTCAAGTTCGACCTGCTCGGACTGGGCATGCTCTCGGCGCTGCACTACGCCTTCGACTTCCTCGACGAGACCCTGGATCTCAGCACGATGGCGCTGGACGACCCCGAGGTCTACGAGATGCTGTGCCGGGCCGACTCGATCGGGGTGTTCCAGGTGGAGAGCCGCGCCCAGATGGCCACCCTGCCCCGGCTGCGGCCGCGCACCTTCTACGACCTGGTGGTGGAGGTGGCGCTGATCCGCCCCGGGCCGATCCAGGGCGGCTCGGTGCACCCGTACATCCGGCGCCGCAACGGCCAGGAGGAGGTCACCTTCCCGCACCCGCTGATGCGCAACGCGCTGGAGAAGACGCTCGGCGTGCCGCTGTTCCAGGAGCAGCTGATGCAGCTGGCCATCGACGTGGCCGGCTTCGACGCCGCCGAGGCCGACCAGCTGCGCCGGGCGATGGGGGCCAAGCGCTCCACCGAGCGGATGGCCCGGCTCAGACAACGGCTGTACGCCGGCATGGCGGCACGCGGCATCACCGGCGAGCTGGCCGACGACGTCTACACCAAGCTGTCGGCGTTCGCCAGCTTCGGGTTCCCGGAGAGCCACGCGATGAGCTTCGCGTACCTGGTCTACGCCAGCTCCTGGCTCAAGCGCTACCACCCGGCGGCGTTCCTCGCGGCGCTGCTCAACGCCCAGCCGATGGGCTTCTACTCCCCGCAGACCCTGGTGGACGACGCCCGCCGGCACGGGGTGCGGGTGCACCGGCCGGACCTCAACGCCAGCGGGGTCGGGGCGACGCTGGAGAGCACCCCGCAGACGAGGTGGGGCAGCGCGCCGGGCGAGCCGCCGCACCGCTGGGGGCTGGGCGGCCCGGAGGTGCGGCTGGGCCTGTCCGGGGTGCGCGGCATCGGTCCGGAGCTGGCCGAGCGGATCGTCGCCGAGCGGGCGGCCCGCGGCCCGTACGCGGACCTGCCCGACCTGGCCCGCCGCGCCGGGCTGACCGCCGCGCAGCTGGAGGCGCTGGCCACCGCGGACGCCTTCGCCGGGCTGGGCCTGACCCGCCGCCAGGCGCTGTGGGCGGCGGGCGCGGCGGCCCAGGAGCGCCCGGACCGGCTGCCGGTGGGCGCGGCCGTCGAGGCCCCGCCGCTGCCCGGCATGTCGCAGCTGGACGAGCTGACGGCCGACGTGTGGGCCACCGGGCTGTCGCCGGAGACCCACCCGGTGCGGTTCATCCGGGAGCGGCTGGCCGCCGCCGGGGCGGTCCCGATCGCCCGGCTGGCGGCGGTCGACCACGGCACCCGGGTCCGGGTCGGCGGGGTGGTCACCCACCGGCAGCGGCCCGGCACGGCGGGCGGGGTCACGTTCCTGAACCTGGAGGACGAGACCGGCCTGCTCAACGTGGTCTGCTCCCCCGGGCTGTGGCAGCGCCACCGCCGGGTGGCCCGCACCAGTGTGGCGCTGCTGGTGCGGGGGCGGCTGGAGAAGGCCGAGGGGGTGACCAACCTGGTCGCCGACCGGCTGGACGCCGTACCGGTGCCGGTGAGCCCGGCCTCCCGGGACTTCCGCTGACCGCGGCGCGGTCGCCGGTGTGGTGCGCGTGCCATACCCTCGCAGGGTGGAGCGCACACCCGCCCGGGTCGCCGGGCCGCACGCCGCCCCCCGTACCGCCGTCGTCTGGGAGGTGCTGCGCCGGGAGTTCGACCGGCGGCCCGGCGAGGTCCTCACCGTCGTGGACGTGGGCGGCGGCACCGGCGGGTTCGCCGTGCCGGTGGCCGAGGCGGGGCACCGGGTGACCGTGGTCGACGCCAGCCCGGACGCGCTGGCCGCGCTGACCCGGCGGGCCGCTGACGCCGGGGTGGCCGACCGGGTGCGCGCGGTGCAGGGCGACGGTGACGATCTGGCCGGGCTGGTCGAGCCGGACAGCGTCGACCTGGTGCTGTGCCACGCCGTGCTCGAGGTGGTGGACGACCCGGCGAAGGTGGTCACCGCGCTGGCCGCGGCGCTGCGCCCGGGCGGGACCGCCAGCGTGCTGGTGGCCAACCGGGCGGCCGCCGTGCTGCACCGGGCGATGAACGGCCACCTGGCCGAGGCGGCGCAGCTGCTCGGCGACCCGCACGGGCGGGCCGCAGGGAGGGACACGGTGCGGCGGCGCTACGACGCCGACACGGCCGGTGCGCTGCTGCGCGACGCCGGCCTCGACGTCGTCGAGGTGCACGGGGTCCGGGTGGTGGCCGATCTGGTGCCCGCGGCCGTGGCCGACGCCGACCCCGACGGGCTGCTCGCCCTGGAGCTGGCCGCCTCCGACCGGCGGCCGTACCGGGACCTGGCCGCGCAGCTGCACCTGCTGGCCCGGCGCCCGGCCGCCGTCGCGGTCGCCGACGCCGGCTCCGCGGTCGCCGGGGCACCCGACGCCGACGCCGCGGCGGCCTGACCGTGGCGGAGCTCCCCGGCCCGGCGGTCGACGCGTTCGACGTGCGCCACCCGGCGTACGGCTCCGGCAGCCTGGCCGACGTGCTGCCCAGCGTGCTGGCGTGCCTCGGCGTGCCCGAGGCCACCGACCGGCTCGGCCTGCGTCCGGCGCTGGGCGGCGTGCGCCGGGTGGCGGTGCTGCTGGTGGACGGCCTGGGCCACTTCCAGGTGCCGGTCGCCGGCCGGGTCGCGCCCACCCTGGCCGATCTGGCCACCGGGCGGCTCGGCCTGGCGGCCGCCCTGACCTGCGGTTTCCCGTCCACCACGCCGGCCAGCCTGGTGAGCCTGGGCACCGGTGCGCCGCCCGGCCAGCACGGCGTGCTGGGCTTCACCGTGCGGATGCCGGGCACCGACCGGGTGCTCAACCACACCCGCTGGGAGGCCGACCCCGATCCCGCGCAGTGGCAGCCGGTGCGGACCCGGCTGGCCGAGGCGGCCGCGGCCGGGGTGGCCGTCACCGTGGTGAACCGACCGGAGTTCGCCGGCAGCGGACTCACCGCGGCGGCGTACCGGGGGGCGGCCTACCGGGGCGCCACCGGCACCGACGAGCTGGCCGACGGGATGCTGGCCGCGCTGACCGCGGGCGGCGGCCCGACACTGGTGTACGGCTACGAGCCCGAACTGGACCGGGCCGGGCATCTGCACGGGGTCGACTCGCTGCCCTGGCGGGCCGCGGCCCGGGAGGTGGACCGGCTGCTGACCCGGCTGGTGGCTGGCCTGCCGTCCGACGCGGCCCTGCTGGTCACCGCCGACCACGGCCAGCTGGACGTGCCGCCGGAGCACCGGTTCGACCTCGACGCCGACGACCGGCTGCGCGCCGGTGTCGCGGTGGTGGCCGGCGAGCCGCGGGTGCGCTACCTGCACGCCGTCCCGGGGGCCGCCGAGGACGTGGCCGCCGCGTGGCGCTCGGTGCTCGGTCCGGCGGCCTGGGTGGTCGGGCGGGACGAGGCGGTGGCCGCCGGCTGGTTCGGCCCGCTGCGCGACGGGCACCTGGAGCGGATCGGCGACGTGGTGGCGGTCTGTCGTGACTCGTACGCGGTGCTGGCCACCCGCACGGAGCCGGAGATCGTGGCGCGGCTGGTGGCCTACCACGGCTCCTGGACCGCCGTGGAGATGACGATTCCGCTGCTGGTGGCGACCGGGTCGGCTGTCGGGGGTCGGCGCTAGCCTGCCCGACATGGGGCGCAGCCATTCCTACCGGGCCGGTCAGTACCGGGCCGGTCAGTACCGGGCCGGTCAGCCGGCCGGGCCGGGCGGCGGCCCGTCCCGGGGCGGCGATCCCCCGTTCGGCCCCGACGCCGACGACACCGGCTGCCCGATCCTGCACGTCGACATGGACGCGTTCTTCGCCGCCGTCGAGGTGCGCCGCCGGCCCGAGCTGCGCGGGCGGCCGGTGGTGGTCGGCGGGGTCGGCCCGCGCGGGGTGGTCTGCTCGGCCACCTACCAGGCCCGGGAGTACGGGGTGCGCAGCGCGATGCCGACCGCGCGGGCGCGGGCGCTGTGCCCCGCCGCGGTGTTCCTGCCGCCGGACTTCCCCGCGTACGCGGCGGCCTCCCGGGCGGTGATGGCGATGTTCGGTGACGTCACCCCGCTGGTGGAGCCGCTGTCGCTGGACGAGGCGTTCCTGGACGTGGCCGGGGCCGCGCGGCTGCTCGGCCGCCCGGCGGCCATCGCCGCGGGGCTGCGCCGCCGGGTGGCCGGCGAGTTGGGCCTGACGTGCTCGGTCGGGGTGGCGCCGACGAAGTTCGTGGCCAAGCTGGGCTCGTCGCGGGCGAAGCCGGACGGGCTGCTGGTGGTGCCCGCCGCCCGGGTGCTGGAGTTCCTGCACCCGCTGCCCGTGGCCGCGCTGTGGGGGGTGGGCGAGCGGGCCGCGGAGCGCCTGTCCCGGCTGGGGCTGCGCACCGTGGGCGACGTCGCGCACGCGCCCCGCGGCGCGCTGCG
>DATMJT010000438.1:0-6993 GCA_035553735.1 Pilimelia sp. | reverse complement strand
CGCATCCGGCTGGCCGGTCGCGGCGAGCCCGGGGAGCGCGGCGGGCCGCCCGGCGACCTCTTCGGCGGCTTCAACGGCGCCGGCGCCGGCGCGGGTGAGCGCCGCTTCGGCGGCGGAGGCTTCTCCGACCTGTTCGGCTCCATCTTCTCCGGCGGCCCCGCCAGCGAGCGGCGCCGCGGCCCGGCCAAGGGCCGGGACGTGGAGGCCGAGGTCACGCTCGACTTCGCAGCCGCCGTGCAGGGCACCATGCTGCCGCTCACGCTGCGCGCGCCGGGGGTCTGCGACACGTGCCGCGGCACCGGGGCCCGACCGGGCACCCAGCCTCGCCGCTGCCCACAGTGCCAGGGCTCCGGGCTGGTGACCCGCAACCAGGGCTCGTTCAGCTTCTCGGAGCCGTGCCGGGAGTGCCAGGGCGTGGGCTCCGTCGTCGAGGACAAGTGCCCGGAGTGCCGCGGCACCGGCGGGGTGACCAAGGCCCGCACCATCACGGTCCGGTTCCCGCCCGGGGTGGCCGACGGGCAGCGCATCCGGCTGGCCGGTCGCGGCGAGCCCGGGGAGCGCGGCGGGCCGCCCGGCGACCTCTTCGTCCTCGTCCGGGTGCGGCCCGACGAGCTGTTCGGGCGCAGTGGGCACGACCTCACGCTGACGGTGCCGATCACCTACCCGGAGGCGGTGCTCGGCACCGACCTGCGGGTGCCGACCATGGACGGCGCCGTCACCCTGCGGGTGCCGCCCGGCACGCCGACCGGCCGCACGCTGCGGGTGCGCGGCAAGGGGGTGGCCCGGCGCGGCGGCGCCACCGGTGACCTGCTGGTGACCGTGGAGATCACGGTGCCGGCCACCGTGTCGGAGCCGGCCCGGCGGGCGCTGGAGCAGCTCGCCGGGCAGCTTCCGCCCGCGCCGCGGGACAAGCTGGCCGCCCGGCTGAGCCGGCAGGCGCAGCCCTCGCCGGGGGGTGCGGGCCGATGACCGAGGACTTCCCGCTGCCCCTGGAGCACACCTCCGACGCCAAGGTGCTGATCATTTCCGTGGCCGCCCGGATGGCCGGGATGCACCCGCAGACCCTGCGCCAGTACGACCGGATGGGGCTCGTGCAGCCCGGCCGGGCGGCGGGCGGCGGTCGGCGCTACAGCGTGCGCGACGTGGCGCTGCTGCGCGAGATCCAGCGCCTCAGCCAGGAGGACGGGGTCAACCTGGCCGGCGTGCGGCGGATCATCGGGCTGGAGCAGCGGGTGGCCGAGCTGGAGGAGGCGCTGCGGCAGGCGTACCGGCGGATCGAGGAGCTGCAGGCGGTCAGCGCGTACCCGCGCCGCGACCTGGTCCCGACGAGCCGGCGCACCACGGCCCTGGTGGTGTGGCGCCCGCGCCGCGCGCCCGAGCAGGGCTGAGCGCCGCCGTCCCGGGCGCGGCGGCGGCCGCACCGCCGGACCACCCGTGCGTGGGAACGCCGGACCGACAACCGCCGTTTTGCTGCGGTGTGTCGCAGAGGTTGGTTACGGTGCCCTTGCTCAGTTGGCGCAACGACGGAGGGTCACATGGGCCTGACGGACCCGTTCGAGGACGCCGCAGAGGAGATCGAGCAGGGGCCCGCCGGGGCCGTGCGACCGGCCCGGCGCGGCGAACGGGGCCGCCCCGACAAGCACGGCAACGCGGTCCATCACCGGTACGGGGTGCGCATCGACGGTGCACCGCGGGCGGCGAACCAGCGGGTGGGCCTGCTCAGCCGGGACCGGGCGCACCGCAACCGCCGGGTGATCTGACCCCGCCGCCCGGACGCCGGCCCGGGCCCGCGGCCCGGCGACGGACGGCACGGCGGGTCAGCCCACCCGGCGCGGGTTGCGCACCAGGCCGCCCTCACACCAGTCGTGGTAGTTGAACAGCCGCGGCCGGGCCAGCAGCACCCGGCTGTTGTGCGCCCAGATCGTCAGGAGTTCGTCGCCGTGCTCCTCCGCCTGCTCCACGAGCCGGCGCAGCCGGCGGCGCGGATGCGCGCTGAATCCGGTCCTAATGGCGTCCGCCGCGTAGATGTAGAGGCAGTGCAGCGCGAACCGCCGGGCCGGGCAGCCGCGGTCCATGGCCAGCTCGAACAGGGTCCCGATCAGCCGGTCCCCGGCGACGAGCAGGTCCCAGTCGGGCGGCATCTGGTGCAGCGGCACGGAGTCCGGGTGGTACGCCCAGGCGCGCAGCTCGGCCGGCGTGGGGTCCACCGGATTGGCGAAGCCTCGAAACACCGATTCTCGCACTCTCACCGCCGATCCCCCCTGTCCAACCCTATTTCCGGGCGGCCACCGTAACGTGTGTCCTACGACACAGGGAATCGTCGAAAGGACTGATCAGCTGGTCACGTCGTCAGTCACGGCAGCGGCCCCGACCTGGTGTCGGAGGCCGTCGAGACGGATGGCGGCTGCGGCTCCGCGGCCGGGACGGCTCGCGGCTGCGGCTCCGCGGCCGTCGCGGGTGGCGGGTGGGCGCTCGCCGTCGTCGCCGCAGTGGGACGGGCGGTTCGCCGGCGCAGTCGCCGTTTGAACCAGTCGGCGTCGGGCAGTCGCGCCAGGGCCGGTCCGGTGACCACGGTGATCAGCACGTACGCGGCGGCCAGGGGCGCCAGCCGCGGCTCCACCCCGGCGGTGACCGCGAGCCCCGCGATCACCACGCTGAACTCGCCGCGCGGCACCAGCCCCAGCCCGGCCCGCCAGCGGCCCGGCACCGCCACCCCGGCCCGACGGGCGGCCAGGTAGCCGGTGACCGTCTTCGTGGCCATCGTGACCACGGCCAGGGCGATGGCCGGCAGGAGCACCGGCGGCATCTGGGCCGGGTCGGTGGACAGTCCGAAGAACACGAAGAACACGGCCGCGAAGAGGTCGCGCAGCGGGGCGAGCAGCTGGGTGGCGTGGTGGGCCACCGGCCCGGACAGGGCGATGCCGACCAGGAAGGCGCCGACCGCCGCGGAGACGTGCATCCGGGCCGCCACCCCGGCCACGAGCAGGGTCAGCCCGAGGACGCCCAGCAGCAGCGCCTCGGGGTCCTCGGCCGAGATGGCGCGGGAGATCACGTGGCCGTACCGGACGGCGAGCACCAGCACCACCAGCACGGTGACCACCGCCACCGCGAGCGAGACCCCGCCGGCGACCAGCCCCACGCCGGCCAGCAGCGCGGTCAGCAGCGGAAGGTAGAAGGCCATCGCCAGGTCCTCGATGACCAGCACCGACAGGATGACCGGAGTCTCCCGGTTGCCCAGCCGGCCCAGGTCGCCGAGCACCTTGGCGATCACCCCGGAGGACGACACCCAGGTGATGCCGGCCAGGGCCACGGCGGCCACGGGCCCCCAGCCGAGCAGCAGCGCGAAGGCGGCGCCGGGCAGCGCGTTGAGCACCGCGTCGATCAGTCCGGCCGGCGCGGCGGCCCGCAGGTTGCCCACCAGCTCCGAGGCCGAGTACTCCAGGCCCAGCATGACCAGCAGCAGGATGACGCCGATTTCGGCGCCGACGCTGATGAACTCCTCGCTGGCCGACATCGGCAGCACCCCGCCGTGGCCGAAGGCCAGCCCGGCCAGCAGGTACAGCGGGATCGGCGAGACCCCGAAGCGCCGGGCGAGCCGGCCGAGCGCACCGAGCGCAAGCAGGATGGCGCCGACCTCGATCAGCAGCAGCGTGCTCTCGTGCACGCGTCAGCTGCCCGCGGGGTCGCCGGCGAGGATCCGGGCCACCCCGTCCAGCCCCGGCCGGGTACCGACCACCACCACGACGTCCCCGGCCTCGAAGGTGAGGTCGGGCAGCGGGGACGGGATGACGCCGCGGTCGCGCAGCACCGCCACGATCGACGCCCCGGTGCGGGTCCGCGCCCGGGTGTCGCCGAGCCGGCGCCCCACGAACGGCGAGCCGGCCGGGATGGAGAGCTGCTCGGTGAGCAGCCCGGCCGCCTGCTCCCGCAGCCCGGACAGGGCACCGAGCATCAGCGAGGCACCCAGGATGTCGGCCAGCGCCTCGGCCTCGTCGTCGGTCAGCGCCACGCTGGCCAGGCAGGCATCCGGGTCGTCCTGGTCGAACAGCACCAGGTCCCGCTGCCCGCTACGGTGGGACACCACGCCCAGCCGCCGGCCCGACTCGGTGGTGATGTCGTGCCGCACGCCGATTCCCGGCAGCGCCGTCTGCTCCACCCGCACTCGCACCCGTCCCACGGTAGATGATCGTCATCACCCGCGTGCCGCTGGTGGTGGCCGACGCAGACTTGAGTGGAATACGCTCAACTCTGGTGGCGTCACTACCGGACGAGACTGTGGGTACGGATCAGGGGGAGTCCCGATGAATGCCGAACGCTTCACCGCCAAGAGCCGCGAGGTCGTGACCTCCGCCGCGGCCCTGGCCAGGCAGGCCGGGCACGCCACGGTGGAACCGTGGCACCTGCTGCTGGCCCTGCTGGACACCGGCGGCTCGACCGCGGGTGCGCTCCTGCGGGCCGTCGGCGCCAACCCCGCGGAGGTCCGCCGCGCGGCCGCCCGCGCGGTCGAGACGCTGCCCTCGGCCCGCGGCTCGAGTGTGGCCGAGCCCAGCCTGGCGCGCGAGTTCGTCAACGCGCTGGGCGCCGCCGAGCAGATCGCCCGGCCGCTGGGCGACGAGTACGTCTCGACCGAGCACCTGCTGGCGGGGCTGGCCCAGGTGGGCGGGGCGGTGTCCCAGCTGCTGCGCCAGGCCGGCGCCACCGAGCAGCAGCTGGTCGCCGCGTTCCCCACCATCCGCGGCGGGGACCGGCGGGTCACCAGCCCGGACCCGGAGCAGACCTACCAGGCCCTGGAGAAGTACGGCGTGGACCTGACCTCCCGGGCCCGGGAGGGCAAGATCGACCCGGTGATCGGCCGGGACTCCGAGATCCGCCGGGTGATCCAGGTGCTGTCCCGGCGTACCAAGAACAATCCGGTCCTGATCGGCGAGCCCGGCGTGGGCAAGACCGCCATCGTGGAGGGCCTGGCCCAGCGCATCGTGGCCGGCGACGTGCCGGAGTCGCTGCGGGACAAGCGGCTGGTCTCGCTCGACCTCGCCGCGATGGTGGCCGGCGCCCAGTACCGCGGCCAGTTCGAGGAGCGGCTCAAGTCCGTGCTGGAGGAGATCAAGGGCTCCGAGGGCCAGGTGATCACCTTCCTGGACGAGCTGCACACCGTCGTCGGCGCCGGCAAGGGCGAGGGCTCGATGGACGCCGGCAACATGCTCAAGCCGATGCTGGCCCGCGGCGAGCTGCGCATGGTCGGCGCCACCACGCTGGACGAGTACCGCGAGCACATCGAGAAGGACCCGGCCCTGGAGCGGCGGTTCCAGCCGGTGCTGGTGGGCGAGCCGAGCATCGAGGACACGGTGGGCATCCTGCGCGGCCTGAAGGAGCGGTACGAGGTGCACCACGGCGTGCGGATCACCGACGCCGCGCTGGTCGCCGCCGCCGCCCTGTCGGACCGCTACATCACCGACCGGTTCCTGCCGGACAAGGCCATCGACCTCGTCGACGAGTCGGCCTCCCGGCTCCGCATGGAGATCGACTCCCGGCCGGTGGAGGTGGACGAGATCGAACGGGCGGTCCGCCGCCTGGAGATCGAGGAGATGGCGCTGGCCAAGGAGGCCGACCCGGCCTCGGCCGAGCGGCTGGCCCGGCTGCGCGCGGAGCTGGCCGACCGCCGGGAGCAGCTCGCCGCGCTGACCGCCCGCTGGCAGACCGAGAAGGAGCACATCGTCCGGATCTCCCGGATCAAGGAGGAGCTGGAGCGGCTGGGCGGCGAGGCGGAGCGGGCGGAGCGCGACGGGGAGCTGGAGCGCGCCGCCGAGCTGCGCTACGGCCGCATCCCGTCGCTGCAGCGCGAGCTGACCGACGCCGAGGCGGAGCTGGCCCAGTTGCAGGCGGACGGCGCGATGCTCAAGGAGGAGGTGGGCGCCGACGACATCGCCGCGGTGGTCGCCTCCTGGACCGGCATCCCCGCCGGCCGGCTGCTGGAGGGCGAGACGGCCAAGCTGCTGCGCATGGAGGAGTCGCTGTCGGCCCGGGTGGTCGGCCAGGCGCAGGCGGTCGGTGCGGTCTCCGACGCGGTCCGGCGCGCCCGTACCGGGGTGGCGGACCCGGACCGGCCCACGGGCTCCTTCCTCTTCCTCGGCCCCACCGGGGTGGGCAAGACCGAGCTGGCCAAGGCGCTGGCCGAGTTCCTGTTCGACGACGAGCGGGCGATGGTCCGCATCGACATGAGTGAGTACGCGGAGAAGCACTCCGTGGCCCGGCTGGTCGGCGCCCCGCCCGGCTACGTCGGCTACGAGGAGGGCGGCCAGCTGACCGAGGCGGTGCGCCGGCGGCCGTACTCGGTGGTGCTGCTGGACGAGGTGGAGAAGGCCCACCCGGACGTGTTCGACGTGCTGCTGCAGGTGCTCGACGACGGCCGACTGACCGATGGCCAGGGCCGCACGGTGGACTTCCGCAACGCCATCCTGGTGCTGACGTCCAACCTCGGCTCGTCGGTGATCGCGGACCCGACGCTGTCGGAGGAGCAGCGCCGGGAGGCGGTGCTGGCCGTGGTGCGCGCGCACTTCAAGCCCGAGTTCCTCAACCGGCTCGACGACGTCGTGGTCTTCTCCGCGCTCACCGGCCCGCAGCTGCGGGCCATTGTGGACATCCAGCTGGGCCGGCTGCGGCGCCGGCTGGCCGACCGGCGGCTCGGCCTGGAGGTCACCGAGGCGGCCGGCAACTGGCTGGCCGAGCACGGGTACGACCCGATCTACGGGGCCCGCCCGCTGCGCCGGCTGGTGCAGTCGGCCATCGGGGACCGGTTGGCCAAGGCGTTGCTCGGGGGCCAGATCCGCGACGGCGACCGGGTGCTCGTGGACCTCGCCGACAGCAAGGACGGGCTCACGGTCTCGGCCGCCTGACGGGCCCGGCGGGGTGGCGGCGGGGCTCCGGTGCCCGCTCAGGGCGGTCAGGCTTGATCCCTTCGCCGGTCACCCTGCCCCGCCGCCACCCCGCCGGGCC
>DATMJT010000437.1:0-6618 GCA_035553735.1 Pilimelia sp. | reverse complement strand
CCCAGCCGCTGCTCGTGGCCGCCGCCTTGCTGGCCGGCGACCACCGACACGTCGTACAGCGGCAGCTGCTCGCCGGCCAGCAAGGCGGCGGCCACGAGCAGCGGCTGGGTCCGCGCGGTGTCCTTGATCTCCTCGGCGTCGGCGGCCGTGCCGAGGTGGACCAGGTCGACGCCGGCCAGGGCGGAGAACCAGCGCAGCCGCGCGGCGGCGGCGGGCAGGTCCAGCCAGGGGGCCAGGAAGCCCGGCTTCTGGGCACCCTGGCCGGGGGAGAGTACGGCGAGCACGCCTATGACTCTGCGGGATGCTGCTGGGTCCGGTGGGTATCCTGTGACACCAATCCGTACAGCAGATGTTGTGGGGATCCTACAAATCTGCGGTGATCGTCTGGGCGGCGCCCTTCTGGGCGGCCGCGTCGATGCGGGCGAGCAACTCCTCCTGCAGGTGCCGGCCGGGGCGCGCGCCGTCCGGCGTCCGGCGTCGCCAGCTGCCGTCCCCGGCCAGCTCGAAGGCGTCGGTGTCGTCCGCCATCGCCTGGCGCAGCACCCGGTCCAGCTCCGCGCGGGCGGCCGGGTCCAGCACGCGGACCAGGGCCTCCACCCGCCGGTCCAGGTTGCGGTGCATCAGGTCCGCCGAACCGATCCAGAACTCCGCGGTGTCGTCGGCGCCGAAGCGGAAGACCCGGGAGTGCTCCAGGAAGCGGCCGAGGATGGAGCGCACCCGGATCCGCTCCGACAGGCCGGGCACCCCGGGGCGCAGCGTGCACATGCCGCGGATGACCAGGTCCACCTGCACGCCGGCCCGCGAGGCCCGGTAGAGGGCGTCGACGACATCCTCGTCCACCAGCGCGTTGACCTTCATCTGGACCAGTGCCGGCCCCCCGGCCCGAGCTCGCTCGATCTCCCGCTCGACGCGCGCCACGATGCCCCGCCGGATGCCGTGCGGGGCCACCAGCAGCCGCCGGTAGGCGGTCTGCCGGCTGTAGCCGGTCAGCACGTTGAACAGGTCCGTCAGGTCCGCGCCCACCTGCGGGTCGGCGGTGAGCATGCCGAAGTCCTCGTAGAGCCGGGCCGTCTTCGGGTGGTAGTTGCCGGTGCCGATGTGGCAGTAGCGGCGGATGTGCGGGCCCTCCTGGCGGACCACCAGCGCCGTCTTGCAGTGGGTCTTGAGGCCCACCAGGCCGTACACCACGTGGCAGCCGGCCCGCTCCAGCTTGCGCGCCCAGCCGATGTTGGCCACCTCGTCGAAGCGGGCCTTCAGCTCCACGATGACGACCACCTGCTTGCCGGCCTCGGCGGCGTCGATGAGCGCGTCCACGATCGGCGAGTCCCCGCTGGTGCGGTAGAGCGTCTGCTTGATGGCCAGCACGTTGGGGTCCGCGGCGGCCTGCTCCACGAACCGCTGCACGCTCGTCGAGAACGAGTGGTACGGGTGGTGGACCAGCACGTCGCCCTCGCGCAGCGTGGCGAACACGCTGCGCGGCGACTCGCCGTCGGCCAGCCGCGGGTGGGTGGCGGGCACGAACGGCGGATCCTTGAGGTCGGGGCGGTCCACGTCCCCGTACACCTGCCACAGGGCCGACAGGTCCAGCAGGCCGGGGATCGCCAGCACGTCGTGCTCGTCCATGTCCAGCTCGCGGACCAGGGTCTCCCGCACGTGCGCGGAGATCGACGCGGCCACCTCCAGGCGCACCGGCGGGCCGAACCGGCGCTGCGCCAGTTCGCGCTCCAACGCCTGCAGCAGGTCCTCGTCGCGGTCCTCGTCGACCTCCAGCTCGGCGTTGCGGGTGACCCGGAACGGGTGGCACTCCACGACCTCCAGGCCGGGGAACAGCTGGTTGAGGTGGTTGCCGATGAGGTCCTCGACCGGCAGGTACCAGTGCCCCCGGCCGGATCGGGACACCCGGACGAAGCGCGGCACGTTGTTGGGCACCTTCACCCGGGCGAACAGCTCCGGGCCGCCGTCGGGGTCGCGCACCACCACGGCCAGGTTCAGCGAGCGGCTCGAGATGTACGGGAACGGATGGGCGGGGTCCACCGCCAGCGGGGTGAGCACGGGGAAGACCTGCTCGCGGAAGTACGCCCGCAGGCCGTCGCGCTCCGCCGGTTGTAGGTCCCCCCAGGACATCAGGTGGATGTCGGCGGCGGCCAGCGCACCCCGGATGTCCGCGCCGAAGCAGCGGGCGTGGCGGGCCACCAGCTCCCGGGCCCGCTCGGTGATCAGTTCCAGCTGGGTGCGCAGCGGCAGCCGGTCCCCGCCGCGCACCGGCAGCCCGGCCTGCAGGCGCCGCTTGATGCCCGCGACCCGCACCATGTAGAACTCGTCCAGATTGCCGGCGAAGATCGCCAGGAACTTGGCCCGCTCCAGCAGCGGCACCCGCCCGTCCTCGGCCAGGGTCAGCACCCGGGCGTTGAAGTCCAGCCAGGACAGCTCCCGGTTGAGGAAGCGGTCCTCGGGCAGCGGCGGCTCTTCGTCGGTCGGCGCCACGGTGGCGACGGGCCCGTCCGCCGGCCCGGGGGCCGCCGCCGGCTCGGCCCCCTCCACCGGGTGCACTGCGTCGGCTGAGCGGGCCGCGTCGGTCGGGCGGGCCGCGTCGGCCGACCCCGGGGCGGCCCCGGGGTCGGAGGCGGGCGTCGTGACGCGGACGTCCGCGGCATCCTGGGCGGCCCGGGGCGCGGGGTTGACCCGCGCGGCGCGGGCTCTGGGGGTGGCGCTCACGGCTCCATCATCACCCGTGCGGGGGATCCGAACCGACCGTCAGGTGAACTCAGGGCGACGGGTCGGTGCCGAACGTGGGCAGCGTGACCCGACTCACCCGCCCGTCGGCATCCCGGTCGACCCGCACCCGCTGACCCGGGCGCAGCAGGCGCAGCCCGGAGGCGTCGAACGCCGCCGGGGGGAACGCGACCTCCGTGCCGTCGTCCAGCAGCAGGCTGCCGGACCGCTCGGCCGGGTCGTACGTCGCTACCGTGCCCTGCACCCCTGCACCGTACCGCGGCCGGGCCGGGGCCAGCGCGGCCGCCGAGCGCGGTCCCAGGCCCAGGCCGACGGCGGCGGCCAGGTCGCGGCCGGTGTCGACGTCGCGCCGGACACTGGGCCACGGCCCGAGCAGCGCCGTCGCCCCGGTCGCGGCGTGGGCGGCGGCCGACCCGGGGCCGAACCGGGGGCGGAGCGGCACGCCCACCGCCAGCAACGCGGTGGTGCCGGTGCCCGCGGCGTCCGGGACGTAGCCGCGCACCGCGGAGCCCTCGGCGGACCGGACCCGCATGGCGGCCAGGACGGCGTCCAGCTCCGCCGGGCGCAGCGCGGGCAGGTCGGCGGTGAGGGCGAGCGCGCCACCGGGCCGGCCGTGGCGGATCGCCGCGTTCAGCCCGGCGGCGGGTCGGTCCGGCACCACCCGGATGTCCAGCGGGACCAGGGCGGCCCGCACCGCGGGGTCGTCGGTGACGACGATCACCTCCACCACCGCCGGGCAGGCGCGCACCGCCGCGGCCGTGTCCACGGCCATGGCCAGCACCAGGCCGGGGTGCACCGCGGCGGGCAGCGCCTCCCGCAGCCGGCTCTTGGCCAGGGCGAGCGGCTTCACCGGCAGCACCGCCACCCAGCCCGGGCCCTCCACGGCACCATCCTGGCGCATCACCCCGGCGCCCCACGCCCGCCGGCCTGCTTTCCCGGGCGGACCCGGCCAGGCATGATTCACGGCGGTGGGGCGCGTCCGAGGCGGCGCGCCGGTGCGGTCCGGCGGGAGGTGCGGTGGCGCGGCGGCGGCTGAGCTTCTGGCAGAGGTTCTCGGTGTGGCTGCTCAAGCCGTGGCTCGCCGTCTTCACCCGGCCCACCTGGCGGGGCATGGAGCACATTCCGGCCACCGGGGGGGTCATCATCGTGGCCAACCACATCTCGCACGCCGACCCGCTGGTCTCGGCGTACTTCCTCTACGAGGCCGGGCGTTGGCCGCGCTTCCTCGGCAAGGCCAGCCTGTTCCGCCTGCCGGTGATCGGTTGGCTGCTGCACCGGGTGCGCCAGATCCCGGTGGAGCGCGGCACGGTGGAGGCGGTGAGGTCGCTGGACGCGCTGGTCGACGCGGTACGCGAGGGCGGCGCCGTGGTGATCTACCCGGAGGGCACCACCACCCGGGACCCGCAGCTGTGGCCCATGCGCGGCAAGACCGGCGCGGCCCGGCTCGCGCTGGCCACCGGGGCGCCCGTGGTGCCGGTGGCCATGTGGGGGCCCGAGCGGATCTTCGACCCGCGGACCGGCCGGCTGCGGCTGCGGCCGCGCACGCCGGTGACGGTGGTCGCCGGCCCGCCCATGGACCTCGGCCGGTGGGCGGGGGCGTCGCCGACCAGGGAGATGTTGACGGAGATGACCGACGCGATCATGCTGCGCCTGCGGGACATGCTGGCCGAGGTGCGCGGCGCGCCGCCCCCGCCGCTGTGGTGCGGCGGACCCGCCGGCGCCGTCCGCCGGATCACCCCGCCGGGGCCCGACCCCGCCGGCCCCGCCGACGCGGCGCGCCCGGCCGGCGACCTCGGTGCGGAGCCGGCGGCGTGACCGGGCGGGCCGCGGTGCTCGGTGCCGGATCCTGGGGTACGACCTTTGCCAAGGTGCTCGCCGACGCCGGCACCGACGTGACCATCTGGGCACGCCGGGAGGAGATCGCGGCGGCGATCCGGCAGTACGGCACCAACCCGGACTACCTGCCTGCGATCCGGCTGCCGCAGCGGGTCGACGCCACCACGGACGCCGCTGCCGCGATCAGCGGCGCCGACCTGGTCGTGCTCGCCGTGCCGAGCCACACGCTGCGCGCCCACCTCGCCGAGTGGGCGGCGCACGTGGCCCCGGACGCGACGCTGGTCTCGCTGATGAAGGGCATCGAACTCGACACCACCAAGCGCATGAGCGAGGTGATCGTCGAGGTGGCCAAGGTGCCCACGGACCGGGTGGTGGTGGTCTCCGGGCCCAACCTGGCGCCCGAGATCGCCGCCGGACAGCCGGCCGCCACGGTGGTCGCCGGGATCGACGTCGCGCGCACCACCGTGGTGCAGCGGGCCATCACCACCGGGTACCTGCGTCCGTACACCAACGACGACGTGATCGGCTGCGAGCTGGGCGGCGCGGTGAAGAACGTGATCGCGCTCGCCTACGGGATCGCCACCGCCATGCGGCTGGGGGACAACACCAAGGCGACGTTGATCACGCGCGGGCTGGCCGAGACCGCCCGGCTCGGCGTGGCGCTCGGCGCCGACCCGCTGACCTTCGCCGGCCTGGCGGGCCTCGGCGACCTCGTCGCCACCTGCTCCTCGCCACTGTCGCGCAACCGGACGTTCGGTGAGCACCTCGGCCGGGGCGGCACCCTGGAGCAGGCCCGGGCCGCCACCCGGCAGACCGCGGAGGGGGTCCGCAGCTGCCTGGCGATCCGCGACCTGGCCCGCCGCGCGGGCGTCGAGATGCCGATCACCGAGCAGGTGGAGCGGGTCTGCCACGAGGGCGTGGATCCCCGGGTGGCGCTGACCGCGCTGATGAGCCGCGAGACCAAGCCGGAGTGAGGCGATGACCGACCCGCGGCCCGCGCACCCCCGGTACGGTGACGGCACCCGCTGCACGCACGCCGGCCTGCCCGCGCCGGTGCCCGGCGAGCCCTTCCTGCCCGGTCCGGTGTTCGCCGCCCCGTACCACCTCGACCCGGTCGCCGGGCCCGCCGCGGCGCCGCAGGCCGGCTACGGCCGACCCGACAACGCCTCCCGGCGGCGCCTGGAGGCCGCCGTCGGGGAGCTGGAGGGGGGCGGCTGCCTCGCCTTCGCCTCCGGGATGGCCGCCATCACCGGCGCGCTGCTGGCCCTGCTGCGGCCCGGTGACACGGTGCTGCTGCCCGCCGACGGCTACTACGCGGTGCGCTCGTTCGCCGCCGACGTGCTCGCGGGCATCGGCGTCCAGGTCCGCCTGGCACCCACCGCCGGGCCGTACCCGGACCTGGCCGGGGTGCGGCTGGTGCTGCTGGAGACCCCGGCCAACCCGGGCCTGGACGTGTGCGACATCGCCGCGCTCGCCGGGGCGGCGCGCGCCGCCGGGGCGCTGCTGGCGGTGGACAACACCACGGCCACCCCGCTCGGGCAGCGTCCGCTGGAGCTGGGCGCCGACCTGGTGGTGGCCTCGGGCACCAAGGCGCTGACCGGCCACTCCGACCTGCTACTGGGCTACGTGGCCACCCGCGATCCCCGGCTGCTGGAGCGGCTCACCCGCTGGCGGGACCTGACCGGGGCGGTGCCCAGCCCGTTCGACGCGTGGCTGGCACACCGCTCCCTCGCCACGCTCGACCTGCGGCTGGCCCGACAGAGCGCGAACGCCGCCGCCGTGGTCGCGGCCCTGGCCGACCGGCCGGACGTGGCCGGGCTGCGCTGGCCGGGCCGCCCCGGCGACCCCGCGTACCCGGTCGCGTCCCGGCAGCTGCGCCGGGTGCCGGGCGTGCTCTCGTTCACACTGGCCGACGCGGGGCGGGTGGGCCGGTTCCTGACCGCGTCCCGGCTGGTCTTCGCGGCCACCTCGTTCGGCGGGCTGCACACCACGGCCGACCGCCGGGCCCAGTGGGGGGAGGCCGTGGCGGCGGGCTTCGTCCGGCTCTCC
>DATMJT010000436.1:0-10179 GCA_035553735.1 Pilimelia sp. | reverse complement strand
CCGGCCCGGTGAGGGCTCCCATCGAGCCGGCCCGGTGGGGGCGGCCGTCGCGCCGTGCCCGCCGGTGGTCGTGCCGGTCGTCTCCCACCGCTCGCCGCCGCACCGGCGTCCATGCGGCGGCGCAAGGAGATGAGTTCCGATGCACGAGTCGACCAACGAGATCGTATGGGCCGAGGCGCTGTTCGTCTCGGACATACAGGAAGGTGACGCCCCCGACGGCGAACGGGTTCGCCGGACCGTCGAGTCGGTGCTGCGTCGGGACGGGCCCGACGGCTGTGCCGCAGAGGTGGCGTACGAGTTCGGGGAGCACCCCGACACGGCGGCGCGCCGGATGGCGTGGGCGCTGCGGATGGTGCGGGCCCTGGTCCGGTCGGCGGCCCGCCGGGCCGCGTAGGAGGGCCCGCACCGCGACCGTGGGCGACCCGTCCCGACGCCTGTCGGGAGCCGCGTCGGGCCCCCGAGCCCGTCAGCCGCGGAGGTAGGCGAGCACCGCCCGCACCCGGCGGTGATCGTCCTCGTCGGGGTGCAGGTCGAGCTTGGCCAGCAGGCTGCCGATGTGCTTGGCGACGGCCGCCTCGGTGACGAACAGCGTGCGCGCGATCGCGGCGTTGGACCGGCCCTGCGCCATCAGGCCGAGCACCTCCCGCTCGCGCGGGGTGAGCCGGGCCAGCGGGTCGCGGCGCCGGCTGAGCAGCTGGCGGACGACCTCCGGGTCCACGACGGTGTGCCCGCCGGCAACCCGCTCCAGCGCCTCGGCGAACTCCACGACGTCGCCGATGCGGTCCTTGAGCAGGTAGCCGATGCCGGCCGTGCCCGCCCGGGCGGACTCCAGCAGCTCCGCCGCGTAGGTCTGCTCGACGTACTGGCTCACGACGAGGACCGGCAGGCGGGGGTCGTCGCGCCGCAGCCGCAACGCGGCCCGCAGCCCCTCGTCGGTGAACGTCGGCGGCATGCGCACGTCGGTGACCACGATGTCCGGGCGGTGCTCGCCTACCGCGGCGAGCAGCGCGTCGACGTCGCCGACGGCGGCCACCACCCGGTGCCCGAACCGGCTGATCAGGCCGGTGATCCCCTCCCGGACGAGGAGGCCGTCCTCGGCCACGACCACCCGCCGCCCGCCGGGACGCCCGTCGGCGGGCGGGCCCTCCCGCCCGCCGGCGGGCGGGCTCACCGGCCACCGCCGCCGCGACGGTGCCGGCGGTGCCGGCGGCGGCTACCGGACGAACTCATCGGCGACGCCCCCACGGAACTCGACCTGCAGCACGGTGGGCCCGCCGGGCGGGCTGGACAGTGACACCGTCCCGCCCACCGCGCTCACCCGGTCGATGAGCCCGGCCAGGCCGGTGCCGGCCGCGGGGTCCGCGCCCCCGACCCCGTCGTCGCGGACCCGCAGCAGCAGGCGGTCGCGGTCGAGGGACGCGGTGACCTCCGCCCGGCTCGCCGCGCTGTGCTTGGCGACGTTGGTGAGGGCCTCGCCCACCACGAAGTACGCGGTGACCTCGACGGGGCGCGCGAGGCGGCCGGGCAGCCTGATGTCCACGTCGACCGGCACCGGCGAGCGGCCGGCGAGGTCGCGCACCGCGGCGGCGAGCCCCCGGTCGGTGAGCACCCGCGGATGCACGCCGCGGATCAGCTCGCGCAGCTCGGTGAGCGCCTGTTTGGCCAGCTCGTGCGCCCTGGCCAGCGGCTCGCTGGCCGGCGAGTCGGCCGCCGTCTCCAGGCGGGCGAGCCCGAGCTGCACGTGCAGCGCCACCAGCCGCTGCTGCGCACCGTCGTGCAGGTCGCGCTCGATGCGGCGGCGCTCCACCTCGAAGGCGTCCACCAGCCGGGCCCGCGACCGGGTCACCTCGACCAGCCGCTCACCGAGCTGGTCGCTGTCGCGGGGTCCGAGAAGCGCCCGGGCCATCGCCGCGCGGGCGCCGGCCCACGCGGTCACCACGAACGGCGCGGCAGCCAGCAGAGCGGCCCCCATGGCCATGCTGGCCAGCACCGATTCCACCGGGTCGGCACGGTCGTGGAGCGGGGCGAGCAGGGCCGCCACCGGGAACCACAGGGCGCAGGCCAGCACGGCCGCGTCGAGCCAGCACAGGACCCCGACCGAGATCGCCACGTGACCCAGCTGCCGCCACGTGGCCCGCTCGCGCCGCCGGACCCGCAGCCGGTGCCGCCAGCCCGGCCGGTCGCGCGACCGGTGCGCGTCGGGCAGCGGGTCGAGGTCGACCAGGCGCAGCCGCCGCCGCTCCAGCGGACCGAAGACCACCGCGCCGGCGACGAACGACGACCCGGCGGCGAGCCCCAGAACCAGCGGATCGCCGATGCCGTGGCGCAGCAGCAGCACGATCGCCGGCGCCCCGGGCAGCGCCCCGGTGACCAGGTACAGCGCCGACCGCCACGGCCACGGGCTGCGCACCAACCGGGTCGGGCGCATCGTGAGCGCGTCCAGTGCGGTGCGGACCGGCATGTCGGTCCACGCTACCGGCGGCTGCCGGGCGTCGACGGTAGTGCTGGGTATACCTGCGAAGCTATCCGGAGCCCGAGTGTGCCCGGCGGTGCCGCCCGGTTGGCTGGGTGACGTGACGACGGTGACGGAACGGGCCGCCGCGGCCGGGGGCGGGTGGACGGTGTACGGCGGCGGGGCCGCCGAGGTGCCCGCGCGTGCGGTGCGCGCGGCGCTCCCCCGCGGCCGGCGGGCGGGGTTGGCCGCGCGGCGGTCGCGCCTGGGGCGGCTCCATGCCAGCGGGGTGACCCGGTGATCCGGGCGACCCTGGCCAGCCTGCTCGCCCGCGGGCCGCGGCTGCTGCTGTCCGGGCTGGCCGTGGTGCTCGGCGTGATGTTCGTGTCCGCCGCGCTCGTGCTCACCGACGCCCTCGGCCGGTCGTTCGACGGCCTGTACGCCGGCCTGCACGAGGACACCGAGGTGAGAGTGACCGTTCGGCAGGTGCTGCCCGGCGCCGGCGCGGACTCGGCGACGACACCGGCGCCGGCGCAGCTGGTCGGCCGGGTCGCCGCGGTGGACGGCGTGGCGTCCGCGACCGGCGTGGTCGGCGAGGACGGCGCCCGGCTGGTCGGCCCCGACGGCAAGGCCGTGACCGCGGCCTTCAACCGGCCCCGGCTGGGCACCAACTGGACCGGTGAGCGCGGCCCGGTACGGCTGCGGGCCGGCCGCGGACCGCGGGCGTCCGACGAGATCGCGATCAACGCGGCGCTGGCGCGGGCCGGCAGGGTGCAGCTCGGCGACCGGGTCGGCGTGCTGACCCGGCAGCCGAAGCGGACCTTCACCGTGGTCGGCGTCATCGGGTACACCGGCGGACGGGACAGCCTCGGCGGTGCCCACGAGATCGCCTTCCACGAGTCGGTGGCCGCCGAGCTGATGCTCGGCCGACCCGGGGTGTACACCGCCGTCGACGTCCGGACCGCCCCCGGCGTGACCCCGACGGAGCTGCGCGGCCGGCTGCGCGCCGCGCTGGGCGACGGCCACGCCGTGCAGCTCGGCGACGAGCTGCGCGCCGCACAGGCCGAGTCGGCGAAGGAGGACCTGGCCGTCGCCGGCCACGTCCTGCTGTTCGTCGCGGCGATCGCGCTGTTCGTCGGCGCCTTCCTGATCCTCAACACATTCTCGATCACCGTGGCGCAGCGGACCCGGGAGCTGGCCCTGCTGCGGGCGCTGGGCGCCCGTCGCCGCCAGGTGATCGGCTCGGTGCTGCTGGAGGCGGCGCTGGTCGGGCTGGTCTCCTCGCTGCTGGGCATCGGCCTGGGCGTGGGGGCCGGCGTGCTGCTGCCCCGCCTGGTGAACAGCGACGGCGCGGCCGACCTGGGGCTGGGCCGACCGGCCGTGCCGGCCGCCGCGGTGGTCGCCTCGCTCGCCGTCGGCCTGCTCGTCACCATGCTCGCCGCCGCGGTGCCGGCGCTGCGCGCGTCGCGGATACCCCCGCTCGCCGCGCTGCGCGAGAGCGCGACGGCCGACCGGCCACTCACCCGGCTGACCGGGGCCGGCGCGGTCGTCGCCGCGGGGGGCGCCGCGCTGCTGGTCGCGGGGTTCGCCGGCGGCACGGAGGACATTCCGCTGGGCACCGTGCTCGGCGGCGTGGCGGTCAGCTTCGTGGGAGCCGCGATGCTCACGCCGGTCGTGGCCGGGCCGGCGGTCAGCCTGATCGGCCGGCTGTTCGCCTGGTCGCTGCCGGGGCGGCTGGGCCGGCTCAACTCCGGCCGCAACCCGCGACGCACCGCGGTCACCGCGTCGGCGCTGATGGTGGGCATCGCGCTGGTCACCGGCGTGAACGTCGTGCTGACCTCGGCGACGGCGAGCCTCCAGAAGACGGCCGCCGGCCACCTCCGGGCGGACCTGATCGTCAGCGGCACGACGAGCACCGGCCGCCCGGAGACGTTCGACGCCGCGGTGCTGGACCGCGCCCGGGCGGTGGCCGGCGTGGCGGCGGTCGCCGGCGAGTACTTCGACCCGGTCGTGACCGGCGGCACGCGCCACGGCGCGGTGGCGGTCGATGACGTGGCGGCGTGGCTGTCCATGGTGCGGGTGACCCGGACAGCCGGCACCCTCGGCCCGCTCGGGGCCGACCAGGTCATCGTGGACGCGGACACCGCCGCGCGGCGGGGCCTGCGGGTGGGTTCCCCCGTCCGGTTCACCTTCGCCAGCGGGCGGCACCGCACCCTGACCGTGGTGGGCATGTACACCAGCGGCTGGTCGAGCGGCTGGGTCATGCCCGACTCGGTGGTGCCGGAGCTGTCCCGGCAGCAACCGTCGACGGCGCTGCTCCGGCTGGCCCCCGGCGCGTCCCGCGACGACGTACGCCGTCAGGTCGACGCGCTGCTGGCGGACAGCCCGGAGATCGTCGTGTCCGACCGCGCGGGCTTCGTCGACATCGTGACCGGCATCTTCGACACGGTCCTGGCGCTGCTGCAGGTGCTGCTCGGCCTGGCGCTGCTGATCGCCGCCCTGGGCGTCGTCAACACGCTCGCCCTGTCGGTCCTCGAACGCACCCGCGAGCTGGGCCTGCTCCGGGCGATCGGGCTCGGCCGCGGGCAGGCGATGCGGATGGTCACCGTCGAGGCGCTGGTCATCTCGGTCTTCGGTGCCCTGCTGGGGCTGGCGGTCGGCGTCGGGCTCGGGGCGGCCGTGACCCGGGCGCTGCGGAGCGAGGGCGTCACGGAGCTGGCGCTGCCGTGGGGGTTCCTGGGCGGGTACCTGCTGCTCGGGGCGGTGATCGGGGTACTCGCCGCGGTGCTGCCCGCGGCGCGCGCCGCCCGCACGGACGTCCTGCGTGCGATCTCCCACGAGTGACCTCCGCGCGCCGGACACCGGCTCCCGCGACTGAGCCAGCCCTATCCGGCCCGGCGCAGCACCGCGGTGTAGGACGGCTCGCTGAGCGTGAGACTGTCGCCCGTACAGGTGTAGCGCTCCCGGGAGCCCAGCAGCAGCGGGTGGGCCTTGCCGACCCGGGTTCCGTCGACCGTGAGCACCCACGAGCCCGCGGAGACCGGGGAGGTGTAGACGATCGTTTCGCGGTCGAGTCGGTACCGCAGCCGCAGCGCGCCGGTGTGCTCGAACGCGACCGTGCGTCCGTTGTGGGTGCCGGCCTCGGTCGTCCGGTCGCCGAAGTCGATGACGGCCGTGCCGTCGGCGTGGAACCGGCGTACGACGCCGGAGCGCCGCATCGGGATGACGATGTCCCGCACCTCGAACCGGTGGTCGTACCGTGTCTCGACCCAGGTGCCGACCAGGCAGTCGCCGGCCGTGGCCGCCTCGGCCGCGGCGGGCAGGACAACCCAGTACCGGTGGTTGGCCGTGGCGGTGACGACCAGCACGGCGGCGGTCCCGAGCAGTGCGGCGGCCGTGGCCAGCCGGCGCCGCGCCGTGCCCGGCCGCCGGGACGGCGACGGGCCGCCGGCGGGCCCCGGCACCGGCGCCGCGGACGGCACGGACGGCACGGGCGCCGCGGACGGCGCGGGCGCCGCGGACGGCTCCATGAGCGGAGGGACGGCCGGCGCCGCAGAGGCCGCGACCGCCGGCACGGCCGCGGCGGCGGACCGGGCCCGCCGCAGCCGCCGGACCAGGGCGGTCGCGGCCGCCGTGAGCAGTGCGGACGGCAGCGCACCCAGCAGGCTGAGCAGCACCGCGTAGTGCCAGAACGGCACGGCCCGGCGGGCCGGCAGGGGCTCCCAACAGGGATCGACCACCGTGCCGAGGAAGGCGGCGCAGTTCGCGGGCGGGTAGGCGCGCCAGATCACGGCCGCCACGACCGATGCCGAGGCGAACAGCACGAGAACGCAGTACGCCATCCGCCGGCGCCTGACCGCGAGCATGACGGCGGCCGCGGCCCCGGCCGCGACAACGGTGACGGCGACGAGGAAGACGTCCAGGTTGGCGGTTGCCCACGCCGTGAGGTCCGACCGGGCGCCGTGGGCCCGGTAGGACGCACCGGCGACGGCGAGGTGGGCGCCGATGAGCAGGAGGCAGGCGGCGATGGCGGCCAGGCCGATGCCGACGGCCCGGCGACGGTCGCGCGCGGCCGTGCGGGCGTCGTCGGCGTCACCGCCGGGCCCGTCGGCATCGGCGGCGCACCCGCGGGCCCTGGCCGCCAGGGCGAGGGGTACCAGGCCCAGCAGCACGACTCCCACCAGGGCACCCGGGACGAAGAGGCTGCCGACGAAGAAGAGGTGGCTCCTCGGCCAGAGGGTCAGCTGCCCGAGCTGCTGCACGACCTCGGCGTACCAGCCCGGCAGCGTCCCGGGCAGGGACAGCACGGGACCGTCCGGCCTGCCCAGCGCCGCCGACACCCGCTCCTCCACCCGGTCGCGCAGCAGGCTCCACACGTGCATCCAGGGCGCGGTCGCGCAGACCGCCGCCACGACGACCGCGGCCAGGGCCCGGTGCCGGGCGCGCGCGCCGGGGAGGCGGCCCACCTCCCGCACCGCGGTCGCCGCCCACGCGGTCACCAGGACCAGACCGACCACCACCGGCGCGACGGTGGTCGCCACCGTGGCGAGCTGGGCGGAGTCGGCGCGGCCGTACTGCCCGAACAGGGCCCACCGGCCGCCCGCGAGGTTGATCAGCGCCACCGCCTCCCCGGCCGCGAAGCCGGCGGCGACGAGCAGGGGGATCTGGGCCAGGAGCCGCAGCGGCGGCCGGCGCCCCCCGGCGGCGGACACGGCGCGCCACACCCCGTGGACCACCGCCGACGCCACGACGGCCGCGAAGAGCACACTGGTCAGGAAGCTGACGAGGTTCAACCACCCGTCCGCCGCCTGGAGCATGACCAGGACGCGGCCGTTCTCCCATCCGATGGCGCCGACCATCCCGGTGCCGAACAGCGCCCACCGGCGGGGGCGGGCGAGCACCGACGGATCGTCGAGCGCGCGCACGCGCTCGCGCGGCGTGGGGTGGTAGGCCCACAGCCGGCGCGGCGACCAGCGCGGCGGGTGCCCCGCGGCGGCACGCGCGAAGCTCTCCCGCAGCGCGGGTCCCGCCCCTGCGCCGTCCCACCGGGCCACCCAGGCGTCGGCGTGCAGCTCCCGGGCCCGGAACAGGGCGTTGCGGGTCAGCAGGATGAGCAGGGTCAACGCGGCCAGCCCGGCGGACACCCGCAGGCTGGACAGCGGCTCCAGGTCCGCGACGCGCAGCCGGCCGGCACCGAGTGCCTTGGGCGCCACCGCCAGTAGCAGCATCGGCGCGGCGGCGAGGACCAGGAAGCAGCGCCACACGGCGATGGTCAGGTAGGCCAGGTCGACGTCGCGGTTGCGCAGGTGCGCCAGCTCGTGGAGCACGACGGCGCGGAACCGGGGCGGGTCGGTCACCGAGAGCAGGGCCAGGCCGGCGTCGAGCCGAACGTAGCGGCGCCGCACATGCCCGAAGGCGACCGCGCCGGTGGTGTCGGCGAACGGCGCCACCAGGAACGTCGGCCGGACGCCCACCCGCTCGCACAGCGCCCGAAGGTCGTCACACAGCTCGGGGGCGTTCTGTGGGGTCAGCGGCCTCAGCCGGTGCCGCCGGATCATCCGGCCGGGGATGGCCGCGTAGGTCAGGCCGGTCAGGCCGAGCAGCGCCGCGATCCCGACGGCGGTCGTCGCCGCCAGGGGGAGCCGCTCCGGGCCGGCGGCGTTGTGCAGGGCGAAGCACACCGTCGTGGTCGTGCTCAGCACCGCGAGCATCAGCAGGACGAACAGCGGCGTGGTGCCGTCCGGCACCGGGGAGACGGTGCCCGCGGCGGTGCCCGGCCGGGCGGCCACCGGTTCCCCGACGAGGGTCACCGGCCACCGTCGGCATCCGGCGCCGACGGTTCGACGCCGGTGACGGCGGTGGCGATGCGCCGGGCGACGTCGTCGGGACGGCCCTCGCGGATCACGACCTCGATGACGATCCGGTGCACCCGCTCCCGATCCGCCGGCGCCAGGTCGAGGATCGCCCCGGCGGAACCGGCCGACGGCGCCGGATCGGCCGACCCGGCAGGCCCGGGCGGCTCGGCGGAGCCGGCCGGGTCGGCGGGATCGACGGCTGCGCCGCTGGCCGGCGGCTCGGCGCGGCCGCGGAACAGCCGGCGTACGGCGCTGGCCACCCCCGCGCCGGCCCGGCCGACCGCCGGGCGTACCGCCGTGCGCAGCAGGTAGTCGGTGACCTCGGTGGCGACGGCGAGCGCGACCGGGGTCACCAGCATCACCGCCACCTCCCCCACACCGATCGCCAGGGGATCACCGCGACGCGCCCCGCCCGCCGCGGGCGGGGCGACACCGGCGAGGTACGCCTCGCGCTGGACGGCGAACAGCCGGAGCTCCGCCGGCGCCACCCGCGCGACGATCGCGTGCGCGAGGTCGCCCGCGAGATCCTCGTCGGTCTTCGGGTCGGCTGGGGTCACGATCCACTCCAAGGGTCAGTCGATGGCCGTCGGTGCGGTGCGGCGCCCGGCGGCGGAGCCGATGCCCGATCTGCGACCGTCCGCGGCTCTGACACCGGTGCGTACCGGTACCGATGCTATGAGCCCGGCGCCACGAGGCGCGTCCCCGTTCGGGGGATGTCAACCGTCCCGGGCGGCGAGCCCTGCCCGCGGGATAGGCCGACGGCCAAGCTGGGTAAGGCGGGTGCCATGGAGCACTACGCCATCGCCACCGTGGCCGAGCAGCACGCCGACTTCCGCCGCGTGCTCTGGACCGGCAAGCACAGTCAGCTAGTGATCATGACGATTCCCGCCGGTGGGGAGATCGGCGAGGAGACCCACGACGTGGATCAGATCCTGACCTTCGTCAGCGGGCTCGGCGAGGCCGTCGTCGACGGCGAGCGCCGGGACGTCGTCCAGGGCGACCTCGTCGTGGTGCCGGCCGGCGCCCGGCACAACTTCGTCAACACCGGCCCCAACCCGCTGGTGCTGTACACCGTCTACGCCCCGCCGGAGCACGCGCCGGACACCGTGCACCGCACGCGGGAGGAGGGCGAGGCCGCCGAGGCGGCCGGCGAGGACCAGCCGCCGCCCCGGTCCTGATCCCGGGTCCGGGGCGGTCGTGCGCCGCCACCGGCCCGGTCCCGGCGGGTGGGCGACCCGGCCGCCGGGACCGGGCCGGTGGTCACGCCCGGGTCAGGACCGGCGTCGGGGTCGTGGGCGAGGACTGCTCCTGTCCGCCGTTCTCGCAGTGCGGGCACCACGGCTGCAGCCGCTGGTGGGTGACGTACACGAACAGCAGGTAGACCAGGGACGCCTCGGCGGCGGCCCAGCCGTACCGCCCGACCGGGTGCGCGTAGCCGAAGGAGGCCGCCGCCACGGCGACCAGGTACCCGACGGCGAGGAGCCGGTTCTCGAACAGGTGCGCGGTGCGGAACCGCAGGGCGTACCTGTTGGCCACGGCGGCGGCGTCCAGCGGCAGCGACGCGATGCACCGTTCGCAGAGCCGCCGGTTGTGGGCCAGGATGGCAAGGCCGAGCAGCAGGGCGACGACCAGCGCCGCCGCCATGGCGGGCCAGGCCACGAACGCGGCGACGACCGGCACGAGCCCCGCCACGATGAGCGCCCCGACCAGCGCGGCGAGCAACCAGGGCGCGTAGTGCCCGACCGTCCTGCCCATCGCCGCTCTCCCTTCGCCGCGCTGGTCGGGGCGCTCATCGTGGCGGGGCTCGTGCCGGTCGTCGCCGCGTTCGTGGCCTGGCCCGCCATGGCGGCGGCGCTGGTCGTCGCCCTGCTG
>DATMJT010000435.1:0-9404 GCA_035553735.1 Pilimelia sp. | reverse complement strand
CCTCCGTACGGTGCAACCGGCGCAGCTGGTCGACCGTCGCGACGTCCACCAGCCGGCCCGCCCGCAGGATGCCCACCCGGTCGCAGACCGCCTCGACCTCGGCGAGCTGGTGCGAGCTGAGGAACACCGCCTGGCCGCGGTCGCGCGCCTGGCGCACCGCCCGGCGGAACTCCCGCTCCATCAACGGATCCAGACCGCTGGTCGGCTCGTCCAGCACCAGCAGCGGCGCCCGGGTGGCGAATGCGGCCACCAGCGCCACCTTCTGCCGGTTACCCGTCGAGTAGGTGCCGGCGGGGCGCGAGGGGTCCAGCGCGAACCGCTCCACCAGCTCCTCGCGGTACGCGGCGTCCACCCCCGGTCCGGTGCGGCCCAGCAGTTCCAGGGTCTCCGCGCCCGTCAGGCGTGGCCAGAGCGCCACGTCCGCCGGCACGTGGGCCAGCAGCCGGTGCGCGGCGGCGACGTCGGCCGCGTCCGCGTCGAAGATCCATGCCCGGCCGGCGGTGGGCCGGACGAGGCCCAGCAGCAGCCGGATCGTGGTGGACTTGCCGGCGCCGTTCGGCCCGAGGAAGCCGAACACCTCGCCGGGCGCGACCGTCAGGTCGAGACCGTCCAGTGCGAGCAGCCGGCCGAACCGCTTGGTCAGACTCTCGGTGCGCAGGGCGGCAACGCCCATCCGGACCTCCCGGGTTCGCAGGATCGACAATGCCGCCGACCAGGCTTCCCGGCACACCACGGTCACCATACACACCCGCGGGGCCGGCGGGCGGCCGGTCACCGCCTTGCCGCAATCCGATCGACGATGTAACCTGTGGGTATCACAAAGATACCTACGCGCCGCTTCGCGGTGCGCCAGGGTTACCTCGGAGGCGCCCATGTCCCCCATCTCGCTCCCGGCCGCGGCAGCCCGCCGCATGTCCCGCCTGTTCGACACGGCGACCTTCGTCTGGGGCGCGGCCGGTGCCGCCGCCCTGGTCGCCAAGGGCCTCCACGACGCGGGTGGGGGCACCGACTGGCCGCGCTGGCTGGAGCTGACCTACGTGAGCGCGGTCGTCGTCGCGGCGGCGGCCCTCCTGCTGGCCGGTTGGGCGAGGACCCGGGCGCGGCGGTCCGGCGCCGTACTGGTCGACGAGCGCGTCACGCTGACCCACCTGCGCGCGACGGGGGCGGCCCTCGTCGGTGCCCTGGGCGTACAACTGCCGTTCTTCTTCCGCGTCGAGGTGCCCTCGGTCGCCCAGGCGCAGTTCACCGTGGGGGCCGCGCTCATCGCCTACGGTGCGGCGCGACTGTGGCTCAACCGGGCCGCGTGATGGGGCACCCGGACGGCAACCAGCCGCTGCGCAACCACCTCAAGGTGGAGCGGGCCCGCCACAACCTGACCCAGCAACAGCTCGCCGACCTCGTCGGGGTGACCCGCAAGACGATCACGACCGTGGAGACCGGACGGTTCATCCCCTCCACAGTGCTCGCGCTCAAGCTTGCCCGGGCGCTGCACACCCGGGTCGACGAGCTGTTCTACCTGGCCGACGACCGGTGACCGGCACCGGTCGGGGCCGGCGCGCACGCCGACCGGCCGGCTTCCGCACCGGCGCGATGCGCGGCGGCGGTCCACCGCGCCGCGCATGGCCGCCGGTCCGGCGGGTGCTTGACGCGACCGCCGCGGCACCGGTGGACTGACGGCATGCCGCCGCAGCCGCCCGCGCCCAGCACCGCCCGCATGATCGACTACTGGCTGGGCGGCGCCCACCACTTCCCGGTCGACGTGGCCGCGGCCCGTGCCTTCGAGGAGGCGTACGGGCCCTGCGCGCACATCTTCCGGTCCCTGCGGGCCTTCCTGGGCCGGGCGGTGCGCCTGCTGCGCGCGCACGGTGTCCGGCGGTACCTGGTGTTCGGGGCCGGCATCCCCACCTGCGGCAACGTGCACGAGGTGGTCCCCGACGCACACGTGCTCTATGTGGACATCGACCCGGAGAACGTCGCGCTCGGCCGGCAGATCCTCGCCGGGCACCCGCGGGCGACGTACGCCGAGGGCGACGTCACGGATCTGGGCACGATCCCGGACGAGGTGCGGCGCGCGGCGCTGCCGGGCTGGGACGAGGAGCCCGTCGGCGTGGTGTTCCTCGGGCTGGCGGCGTTCCTGGACGACCCCACCCTGGCCCGCACCCTGGCCGACCTGCACGCCGCGGTACCGCCGGGCAGCTGGCTGGCGATCGACGTGGACACGCTGGAGCTCGCCGAGCACCCCCGGGCCCTGGAGATGATGGGCCCCGGCTTTCACATGCGCGACCCGGCCACCGTGCCGGCGCTGCTGGGCCCGTGGCGGCTGACCGAGGACGGGCTACAGCCGGTCGCGCGGTGGCGGGCCGGACCGCCGCCGGAGCCGGTGCCCGACGCCTTCTACGGCGGGGTGGCGGTGGCCCGACACCCGGCCGCAGGGCACGGCTAGCCCGCGTCGCCGCGGCCCCGGAGGCACGGCTGGCGCGGCCGCAGGCCGCCGCCGGGCTACCGGCGTCGTGGTCCGGCCACCTGCTCCCAGTTGCGGACCTCGTCACACCAGCGGTCGAGCAGCACCGGGTCGTGGCTGACCGCCAACACCCCGGCGCCGCTGTCGCGCTGGTACGCCCGCACGGCGTGGACGAGCAGCGCCTGCGTGCTCGCGTCGAGCATCGTGGTCATCTCGTCGCAGACCAGGTAGCGGGGCCCCAGGACCAGGGCGCGGGCGACGCAGGCCCGCTGGAGCTGGCCGTCGGAGACCTCGTGCGGGAACCGGCCGAGCAGCTCCGTGGTCAGCCCGACCAGGTCGGCGAGCCGGTCCAGTGCCGCGCCGGCCCCGGCGGAGCGCCCGGTGGCCCGCAGCGGCTCGGTGATGAGATCGCGCAGCCGCAGCCGCGGGTCGACGGCCATCCGCGGTTGCTGGAACACGATGGCCACCCGGGTGCGCAGTTCCCGCGGGGCACGGTAGCGGAAGCCGGGCGTGGTGCGCCCGTCGACGGTCACCGTTCCCGCGTGCGGCCGCAGGAGCAGGGCGAGCACGGCGGCCAGTGTGGACTTGCCGCAGCCGCTGGGCCCGGCCAACCCGGTCGTCGTCCCGGCGGGCACGGCGAAGTCGACGCCGGACAGGACCTGGTGCCGGCCGTAACGCACGCTCACCCCGCGGGCCGCCAGCGCAGCGGCGGCAGCGGTCGCCGCCGGGGCGGTCATGCCCGACCCTCGGGGTGGTGGCAGGCCAGCAGGCGGCCACCGCGGACCACCGGCGGGGGCGTGATGGCGCACGCGGCGTCGGCCCGCGCGCAGCGCGGCGCGAAGGCGCAGCCGTCCGGCAGCCGGGTCAGCTCGGGCGGGAAGCCGGGCAGCGGGGTGAAGCCGCGGTCCGGCAGCGCGTCCAGCAGCGCCGCCGCGTAGGGGTGGGCCGGGCCACCGGCCCCGGGGGCGGCGAAGAACTCCCCCGCGGCGGTGATCTCGACGAGGCGGCCGGCGTACATCACCGCGACCCGGTCCGCGACGGCCCGGGCGGCGGCGAGGTCGTGGGTGATCAGCAGCACCCCGTGGCCCGCGTCGCGCAGCCGGCCCAGCTCGGCCATGGTGTGGCTGACCAGCGCGCGGTCCAGGCCGGTGGTGGGCTCGTCGGCGAGCAGCAGCCAGGGGTCACCGGCCAGGGCCAGGGCGGTGCTCACCCGCTGGGCCAGCCCGCCGGAGAGCTGGTGCGGGTAGCGGCGCAGGTCGGCCGGGCGCAGGCCGGCGCGGGCGGCGTACCGGTCCGCGGCGGCCCGCGGATCGCCGCGAGCGGTGCCCAGCTCGGTGACCGCCTCCTCCAGGTGGGCGCGGGCGGTACGCACCGGCGTCAGGTGCGCCGCCGGGCTCTGCGTGACCAGCCCCACCCGGCGGCCCCGAATTCGCCGGGCCAGCACCCGCTCCGGGGCCGCCAGCAGGTCCACCTCGTCCAGCAGCGCCCGGCCGCGCAGCTCCGCGTTGCCGGGCAGCAGCCCGAGCAACCCCGCCGCGAGCACCGACTTGCCGCAGCCGCTCTCCCCGACCAGGGCCAGGCACTCCCCCGCGCGCAGCGTGAACGACACGTCCGTGACGGCGTGCACGGTCTCCCGGGGCAGCCTGAACCGCACCGACATCCGCTCCACCGCCAGCGAGGGCCCGGCCCCGGCGGAGGCCCCGCCGAACGCGGCCACCCCGCCGGGCCCGTCGGACGCGGTCACAGCTGCAACTCCGTACGTCGCCGCGGGTTGAGCCGGTCGCGCCCCCACAGGGACAGCACCGACACGGCCAGGGTCGGCGCGATGATGAACAGCCCGGGCACGAGGCTGGGCCACCACACGCCGGCGAACAGGGTGCGCCGGCCATCGTTGATCATGTTGCCCAGCGAGGCGAGGTGCGGGGGCAGACCGAGTCCGAGGAAGCTCAGCGCCGACTCGTGCCAGATGGCGTGCGGCACCATCAGCACCGCCGCCAGCGCCAGGTGCGGGGCGACGCCGGGGAGCAGGTGCCGGCGCAGCACCCGCCACCGGCCGGCGCCGCCGGAGATGGCGGCGTCCACGAACGTCCGGCCGCGCAGCGACAGCACCTCGGAGCGCACGATCCGGGCGGTGGACAGCCAGTGGGTGACCCCGATCGACACGACCACCGCGCCCACCCCGGGCGAGAACAGCGCGACGATGAAGATCCCGGCCAGCAGGTGCGGCAGCGCGCCCATCCCGTCGATGAGCCGCATCAGCAGCCAGTCCACCCAACCGCCGGCCACGCCGGCGACCAGGCCGACGAGGCCGCCGAGCACGGTGGCGACCACCGCCGCGGCGACCCCGACGGCCAGCGAGACCCGCAGCCCGTACAGCGAGCGGAGCAGCAGGTCCCGGCCCAGTTCGTCGGTGCCCAGCGGATGCGCCCACGAGGGCGGTCGGTTCGCGGCGGCCAACTCGACCAGCCGCTGGTCGGTCGGGTCGAGCAGGGGCACGGCCAGGGCCGCCGCGGTCAGCAGCCCGAGCAGGACCGCCGCCGCCACGACGCCCCACCGGCGGCGCCGTCCGGCCCGCGGTGCCGGCCCGCGGCCGCGGCGCGCCGGCCGCCAGGGCAGCAGCGCGGCGGGCTCGGTCGACGGCGCGGCGGGCTCAGCCGGGGGTGCGGCGGGCTCGGTCCACGGCGCGGCGCGCTCAGCCATCGAGGCGCACCCGCGGGTCGGCCAACGCGTACGCGACGTCGGCGCAGAGGTTGCCCGCCAGGACGGTCGCCGTGGCCAGCAGGGTCATCGCCGCAAGCAGCGGGAAGTCCACGCCGAGTGCGGCGCGCACGGTGGCACCGGCCACGCCGGGCCAGGAGAAGACCGCCTCCACCAGGGTCACTCCGGTGATCAGTTCGGGTATCCGGGTGCCGACCAGGGTGATCAGCGGCAGCAGCCCGGCGCGCAGCGCGTGTCGGACCAGCACTGTCCGCTCACGCAGGCCCCGGGCGCGGGCGCCGGTGACGAAGTCCTCCGCCAGCACGCGCGACACCTCCTCGCGGACGTAGAGCAGGAACCACGGGGTCTGCGAGATGCCCAGCACGGCCGCCGGCAGCACCAGGTGGCGGGCCACGGACCCGGCGGTCACCTCAGCCGCGCCCGCCTCCGTGAGGCCACCGGAGGGCAGCAGCCCCAGACCGAGGGCGAACACGGCGATCGCCGCCAGGGCGAGCCAGAACGCCGGCACCGCCTCCAGCGCGTAGGCGGTGCGGGAGACGGCCCGGTCCAGCCAGCCGCCCGGCCGGCGGGCGGCCAGCACGCCGGCCGGGACGCCGACCGCCAGGGCGAGCACCAGCCCGCTCGCGCTCAGCAGGACCGTCCAGCCCAGCCGGTCGGCAATGATCTCGGTGACCGCCTGCCCGCCCATGGTCCGCGAGTGGCCCAGGTCTCCGCTGACCAGATTGGACAGCCACTCGCCGTACTGCACCCAGGCTGGCCGGTCGACGCCCCAGTTGGCGCGCATCCGGGCGAGGTCCTCCGCCGAGGCGTGCGCCGCCGCGGGGTCGCCCACGTACTGCAGGACCGGGTCGAACGGCGACGCCTTGGCGATGACGAACATCGCCAGGCTGACCCCGAGCAGCAGGGGCACCGCGGCGGCCAGCCGCAGCGCGACGACGCGCGCGACCGCGCGCATCAGCGCGGCACCCACGCATGCAGGTTCCAGTACAGGCCGTTGGCGAAGTGCTCGTGCGCCTCCGTGCGCGGGCTCACCCCGGTCCACGCGTCGCGCAGCAGGTAGGTGTGGTGGATGAACACCAGCCCGACGATCGGGGCGTCCCCGGCGACCGCGGCCTGCACCTGCCGGTACAGCCGCGACCGCTCGGCGCGGTCGCCGCTGCGCCGGGCCCGGTCCAGCAGCGCGTCGACGGTGGGGCTGCGGTACCGGCCGGGGTTGGCCCAGCCCTCGCCGGCCCGGCTGGAGTGCAGCATGTCGTACAGGTCGTAGTCCGGGTCGTACGGCGTGCCCCCGCCGTAGATGACCGCGTCCCGGCCCAGCCGCGGGCTGATCGCCGACCAGTCCAGGCCGGTGAGGGTGACGTCGATGCCGACCCGGCGGGCGTCGGAGGCGACCGCGGTGGCCAGGTCCTTGCGCAGCGAGTCCCCGGCGGCGTACATGAGGGTGAAGGCCGCCCGCCTGCCGTCGCGGACCCGGATGCCGTCGCCGCCGAGTCGCCAGCCGGCCCGCTCCAGCACCTGCGCGGCCCGGTCCCGCTGGGCCGACGCCGGCCGGGTCAGCGACGCCTCGTACCACTCGGTGGCGGCGGGCGACACGAGCCCGAACCCGGGCTGGCCCTGGCCGCCCAGCACGGTGCGCACGAGGGCCGCGCGGTCGACGGCCAGGTCGACGGCGCGGCGGATCGCCGGATCCGCGGTGACCGGGTGCTCCAGCGGCAGGTTGACGATGCGGTAGTCGGCGCTGGGCACGTCGTAGCGCCGGTATCCGGCGGTGTCGGCGAACCGGTCGGCGATCTTCGCCGGCAGGTCGGCTCCGTCCAGCTCGCCGCTGCGCAGCCGGGCGGCGCGGACGTTGTCGTCGGCGACGAACGCGATGGTGACCCGTTTGACGGCCGGCGCCCCGCCCCAGTAGGCGTCGTTGGCCACCAGCACCATCTTCTCCCCGGAGGTCCACGACTCCAGCCGGTACGGGCCGGTGCCGACCGGCCGCCGGTTGAACCCTGCGGTGTCGACGTCCACGCCGGACAGCGCCCGGGCCGGCACGATGCCCAGCGTGGTGCGCGTGACGAACGGCGCGTACGGGTACCTCAGCCGGAACACCACCGTGCGGTCGTCGGTGGCGCGCACGTCCCGCAGGGCGTCGAAGGCCGCCCGCAGTGTGGAGTTGGTCCCGGGGTCGCGTACGGCCTGGTAGGTGAACACCACGTCGTGTGCGGTCAGCGCAGTGCCGTCGTGGAAGGTGACCCCGCTGCGCAGGGTGTAGGTGATCGTCAGCCCGTCGGAGCTGACCCGCGGCAGCGTCTCGGCGAGCGCCGGGGTCACCTGGAGCCGCTGGTCCAGCGCGACCAGCCCGTCGAAAATCTTGCTGCCGCCGTCGGCGGCGAACCCCAGCACCGGGTTGAGGTGGTCCGGCTCGGCGGCCGCGCCCAGCACGATCGCGTCCGCGGGCCGGTCGGACCGCGCCGGAGCGGCGCAGGCCACCAGCCCGCCGGCGAGCACGGCGGCGGCCGCCGCGAAGAACCGGCGCATGTCGCACTCCTATTGCTGTTGCCAAAGATTGGCAACAACGTACCGGGCCGGGCGGGGCTTGCCAATGGGCCCCGGCCGGGGCCGCCGGCGCGGGGCGGCCGGCGGGCGCGGGGGCGCCGGCCGGTGCGGCCGACTGGCCGCCAACATCTCGCGAATCGGATGAATCCGCCGCGAAGAACGACCAAACAGCCCTAAATTCGGTGAGAGCGCCAGGTCCGCCCCGCGGCGTTGCCGACGGCAACGAGGTGCCTGCCCGGGCCGGCTCGCCGGCTCGCCGGCTCGCCGCCTCCGGCATCCCGGCGCCGCCGGGGTCGAACACCACCGGGAGGGGCACCGTGACCGACGCACCGCTGATCGTCACCGGCTTCGTGCAGACCTGGCTGCCCGTGCTGGCCGCCTCCCACCCCGACGGCTCGGTGATCCTCGTGGAGGAGCCCGACGTGGTCCGCAAGCGCGACATCCGGGCCAAGCTCCCCCAGTTCCCGGTGATCCGCGAGCTGATCGAGTGGGAGTACCACCTCCCGGCCGCGGCCGACGCGTTCGCCAACCGGTACGCCGACCTGCGGCCCGCGGCGGTGATCCCGATGATGGAGTACACCACGCCGTTCGTGGCCCGACTGGCCGAGCGGTACGGCGTGCCCGGCGCCGGCTTCGGCGCCGCCAGCCTGCTGCGCGACAAGGCGCAGCTGCGCACGGCCACCCGCGCGGCCGGTATCGCCAACCCGCAGTCCCGCCCGGCCGCCGGGCCGGGGGACATCCGCGCCTTCCTGGCCGACCTCGGCGCGCCCGTGGTGCTCAAGCCGGCCAACCGCCAGGCCGCCATCGGCACGATGATCGTGCGCACGCCCGACGAGGCGGACGCCGCCTGGCAGGCGTGCCTGGTGCAGGACGAGGGCATCGTCGTGCCCGACCGGCCCATACCGCTGCGCATGCTGGTCGAGCAGTACCTCAGCGGCCCGGAGTTCAGTGTGGAGATGCTGGTCCGCGACGGCCGCCCGGTGTTCGCCAACGTCACCGGCAAGGTCGTCTTCCCCGGCCCGCGGCCGGTGGAACGCGGGCACGCGGTGCCGGCCGACATCCCCGACCGGCAGGCGGAGGCGCTGCGCGCCGAGACCGTGCGGGTGCTGGACGCGGTCGGGTTCGGCACCGGCGTGGTGCACTGCGAGTGGATCCTCGTCGACGACGTGCCGTACCTGGTCGAGTGTGCGGGACGGCTGCCCGGTGACGGGATCATCGACCTGATCGAGCTGGCCTACCCGGCGCAGCTCTACCGCGACTACTACACCCTGCTGGAGGGCCGGCCGCTGCCGGACCCGCTGCCGGAGCGGCCCGCCGGTGCGGCGGCGGTGTGGTTCCTGCACGCCGGTGCGGGCGAGGTGGAGGCCGTGGCCGGCGTGGCGGAGGCCCGCCAGGTCCCCGGCGTGACCAGCTGCGGGGTCACGGTGCACCCCGGTGACCGGACGCACGAGCTGCGCAGCTCGTGGGACCGCATCGGCTCGGCCATCGCCACCGCGTCCACGCCCGCCGAGGCGCTCGACCGCGCCCGGCGGGCCGTCGACCGGCTCACCGTCCGGGTCCGCCCGGCCGGGGAGCCGGCCCGCACCCCCGTGCCCGCGCCCGGCTCCTGACCCAGCAGGTCACTGGCGAACCGCAGCAGCACCCCGTCCCCCGCGTCGAGCGGGCGCTCCCCTCGCGGCAC
>DATMJT010000434.1:0-20543 GCA_035553735.1 Pilimelia sp. | reverse complement strand
GCGCCGCCACCGGCAAGAGATACCGCTACCGCTACTACACCTGCTACACCCGCCAGCGGTACGGGCAACAGTCCTGCCCAGCCGAACGCCTACCCGCCGATCAGGTCGAACAGGCCATCCTCGACGCCCTCCTGGACACCTACCAAAGCGCCGACCTCATCGACCAAGCCGTCGCCGCCGTGGCCGCCACTATGGACACCATGCGCGCGGCCTACCAGGACGAAGCCGCCAGCATCGACGCTGAACTCGCCGCACTCGACGCCCGCACCGACAGGCTCATCGCCGCCATCGAGAACGGCCTCGCCCAGGACGACGCCATCACCCGCATCACCAACAACCGCCAACAGGCCAACCAACTCCGCGAACGACTCCACCAGCTCACCGAGCTGCTCCAAGCCGCCCCCACAGGCCCGACCCCCGACCAACTCGCCGCGCTGACGGCCAACATCCGCCAAGCCGCCACCACGGCCGAACCGAACGCCATCAAACGTCTCTTTGAGAATCTGATTCATGAAATCCGCGTAACGGGACGGGACAGCATCAAGCCCTACTTCCGAATCCCCACAAACGGAACAACCCCGGACTACGCGTCCGGGGTTCGTACACCGTCAGGATCGGTGCCCCCGGCAGGATTCGAACCTGCGCCCCCGCCTCCGGAGGGCGGTGCTCTATCCCCTGAGCTACGGGGGCTCAGTGACTCAGGAAGACTACCAGGCCGGTGCGGCGGCGACCGACCGGGTGTCCCCGGTGTCGCTCCCGCGCAGACCCGCCCCACGTCGGCGCGTCCGCTCCGCCCAGGTCGTACGAGCCGTCAGTTGGCCGGCAGCGGGGTGCCGCCGAGCCGCCGCAGCTCCCGGTTGAGCGCGTCGAGGTCCGCGGTCTGCGAGCGCTTCATGATCGTGGCGAGCTCGCGGACCTCCCGGTCGCCCACCTTCAGCGCCTCGTCGATCATGTGAATGCCGCCCACGTGGTGGCGGATCATGAGCTGGAGGAAGTACACGTCGAACTCGTTGCCGCTCATCGACCGCAGCCGGTCCAACTCGGCCTGGCTGGCCAGCCCGGGCATCAGCCCGTCCGGGCCGAGGTCCCGCATGCCCTCGGGCATCCACGCCATCGGCGGGGCCGAGCCGGTGGGTTCGAGGTTCCACCGGTCCAGCCAGCCCTGCATCAGCCCGATCTCACCCTGCTGCCCGGTGACGATCTCACCGGCCATGCTGCGCACGTTCGGCGAGGTGCCCCGCTGGTGGGCGATCAGCCCCATCTCCACCGCCTGGGCGTGGTGGCTCGTCATGTCCCGGGCGAAGCCGGCCTCCACCGAGTCCTCGCCCGGGGCTGTCAGGCGGGGCATGAGCCAGCCGAGGGCGTAGCCGAGCAGGAGGCCAGCCACGATGGCGGCGGCGACGACGCCGTTGCCGAAGCCGCGCCGACCAGGGTCGCCGACACCGGGCGGAGCCGGCGAGCCGGCGTCCGGCGGCGGGTCAGCGGGCACGGCGTCCGGCGCCGACGCCGCGTCGGCGCCGGACGCCGCCGAGTGCTCGGCCTCGGTGGCTGGCTGTGGCACGTCGCCCCCCTGCCTCGCTGGTGCGGCTGGCACTGCCGCGGGGCTGACCACCCGCGGCTGGCCTGTCTACTGTCCGTCGCCCGCGGGCGGCTGCTCCTGCTGCTGCGGCAGGTTGCGTGGCTTGTCGCCGGTCGCGGTGACCCCGCCCGCGCAGCTGATGGACGGCCCCTCCATCGAGGCGTTCACCCGCAGCGTCTCGATGAACTGGTCGATCCGTGGGTCGTCCGCGTTGTCCACCTTAAGCTGGAAACCCCACGCCTGCAGGGAGATCGGCTTGTCGAGCCCGGGGAACGGGCTCATCATCATCTTCTCCTTGCCGCGCACCTTGCCGGCCAGCTTCTCGACCTGGTCCTTGGGCAGGTCCGGCCGGTAGGTGATCCACACGGCGCCGTGTTCGAGGCTGTGCACGGCGTGCTCGTTGGCGATCGGCTCGTCGTAGATGTCGCCCATGCAGTTCTGGTAGACGGGGTTGTGCTCGCCGCCGACCGGCGGAAGGATCGTGTACTTGACCGGATTGCCGGTGTGCTTGCCGGGCTGCGTGAGGGCCTTGTCCTTGGCCCGGTAGTTGACGATCCCCTTGATGTCCTCGGCCTTGTCCTCGACGGTCAGCCGGGCCTCGTAGAACACCGCGTACACGCCGTAGCCGATGATCCCCAGCGCGAGCGCGCACACTGCGCCGATCATGGCGATCGGGCCCCAGTTGCGGCCGGCGCCCACCTTGACCGGGGTGATCGGCCGACGTGGGCCCTTGCCTCCGCCGCCGGGGCGGGGCGCGCCGGACTTGCCGCCCCTGGCCGCCGAACCGCCGGGGGCCTTGCCGCCGGTGCTGACCACGGACGGGCGGCGCTGCTCGCCACCCGAGGTGCTGATGCTCATGGTGCCTCGTCACGTTGTCGGTCGGGGGTGAACCGGCCGGCGTCGGCCGCCGCGCGCGGGGGTTCCGGACGGCGAGTCTACCCCCGCTAGCATGTTTCGGTGACTCCCGCCAAGCTCGCCCAGGTCGTCCTCGACGCCGCCCGTGCCGTTTTCGTCGCGCGTGGGCTGGATGTCGCTATTTTGCCGGAGTCGACGAGGCTGGAGCGTCCCCGCAACCCCGAGCACGGCGACTACGCCTCGACGGTGGCGCTGCAGCTGGCCAAGCAGGTGAGTGTGCCGCCCCGTGAGCTGGCCACGGCCCTGACCGAGGAGCTGGCCCGGGTGCCGGGTGTCGCCTCGGTCGAGGTGGCGGGGCCGGGCTTCCTCAACATCCGGCTGGCGGCGGAGGCCGCCGGCGCGCTGGCCCGCGACGTGGTGCTGGCCGGGCCGGCGTACGGCCGCAGCGACGTGCTGGCCGGTCAGCGGATCAACCTGGAGTTCGTCTCGGCCAACCCGACCGGCCCGGTGCACGTCGGGGGGGTGCGCTGGGCGGCGGTGGGCGACGCGCTGCACCGGCTGCTGGAGGCGGCGGGCGCCGAGGTGGTGGCGGAGTACTACGTCAACGACGCGGGCGCGCAGATCGACCGCTTCGCCCGGTCTCTGCTGGCGGCGGCGCGCGGTGAGCCGACCCCGGAGGACGGGTACGCCGGTCAGTACGTTGCCGAGCTGGCCGGCAGGATCGTCCAGCGGCGGCCCGACGTGCTCGACGCGGGCGCCGAGGCGGACGCCGAGGCGGTCTTCCGGGCCGAGGGCGTGGCCACCATGCTCCAGGAGATCCGCGCCGCCCTGGCCGACTTCGGCGTGGGCTTCGACGTCTTCTTCTCCGAGAGCGACCTGCACGCCCGGGGTGCGCTGGCCGACGCGGTGGCCCGGCTGCGCGAGCAGGGCCACGTGTACGAGACGGACGGTGCGACCTGGCTGCGGACCACCACCTTCGGCGACGACAAGGACCGCGTCCTGGTCCGCGGCAACGGGGAGTACACCTACTTCGCCGCGGACGCGGCGTACTACCTCGACAAGCGGTCGCGCGGCTTCGACCGCTGCGTCTACATGCTGGGCGCGGACCACCACGGCTATGTGCAGCGGCTCAAGGCGATCGCGGCGGCGGCCGGCGACGACCCCGAGCGGCACATCGAGATCCTGATCGGCCAGCTGGTGAACCTGGTCCGCGACGGCGAGCCGGTGCGGATGAGCAAGCGCGCCGGCACGATCCTCACGCTGGAGGACTTCATCGACCTGCTGGGCGTCGACGCCAGCCGGTACGCCCTGGCCCGCTACTCCATCGACTCGCCGATCGACCTGGACCTCGACCTGTGGACCAGCGCCCGGCGGGAGAACCCGGTCTACTACGTCCAGTACGTGGCGGCCCGCACGTTCCGGGTGTCGGCCAGCGCGGCCGACGTGGGGCTGACCCGCGGCGCGCCGGAGGACTTCGAGCCGGGCCTGCTGGACCACCCGAAGGAGCACGACCTGCTCAAGGCGCTCGGCGACTACCCGGCGGTGGTCGCCACCGCCGCGGAGCTGCGCGAGCCGCACCGGGTCGCCCGCTACCTGGAGGAGCTGGCCGGGGCCTACCACCGGTTCTACGACGAGGACGCCTGCCGGATCCTGCCCCGGGGCGACGAGGAGATCACCGCGCGTCACCGGGCCCGGCTGTGGCTCAACGACGCCACCCGCACGGTCATCGCCAACGGGCTGGGCCTGCTCGGCGTCTCCGCGCCGGAGCGGATGTGACGCCGGTGACCCGCATGCCGGGAGCATCGGTGAGCGGTTGCGCGCCTGCGGGTAGCTTCAGGCAGGATGGCTTGCCGTCGGCCGGGTCCCGGCCGGCAAATCTTCCGGTCGGCTCGGGCGCTGCGGTCGGCGGCCGGGGTACGGCGGAGTGGGGCCCGGGCGCCGCGGTCGGCGCTGCGGGCCCGACCGAGTGCGGCCGCGGCGCCGCGGAGTTGGGTGGGCGATGAACAGGGTACGGGTGGCGTTGCTCGGCTGCGGCACGGTCGGCAGCGAGGTGGTGCGGCTGCTGCACGCCCAGGCCGCCGACCTGACGGCGCGCATCGGCGCCTCGGTGGAGATCGCCGGCATCGCCGTGCGGCGGCTCGGCCGCGACCGCGGCCCGCTGCCGGTGGATCCCGGGCTGTTCACCACCGACGCGCTCGGCCTGGTCAAGCGGGACGACGTGGACGTGGTGGTGGAGGTGGTGGGCGGCATCGAGCCGGCCCGCAGCTGGCTGGTCCAGGCGCTCAGCTCCGGCAAGAGCGTGGTGACGGCGAACAAGGCGCTGCTGGCCGAGGACGGCGCGGCGCTGCACGACGCGGCGGTGCAGGGCGGTGCGGACCTCTACTACGAGGCGGCGGTGGCCGGGGCGATCCCGCTGCTGCGCCCGCTGCGCGAGTCGCTGCACGGCGACCGGATCACCCGGGTCACCGGCATCGTCAACGGCACGACGAACTTCATCCTCTCGGCGATGGACGCCACCGGCGCCGGCTTCGCCGAGGCGCTGGAGGAGGCCACCCGGCTGGGTTACGCGGAGCCGGACCCGACCGCCGACGTGGAGGGCTTCGACGCGGCCGCCAAGGGCGCGATCCTGGCCTCGCTGGCGTTCCACACCCGGGTCACCGCCGCGGACGTCTACCGGGAGGGCATCACGGAGGTCACGGCCGCGGACGTGGCCAGCGCACGCGAGATGGGCTGCACCATCAAGCTGCTCTGCCTGGCCGAGCGGGTGACCGTTCCGGACGGCGCGGAGTCGGTCACCGTCCGCGCCCACCCGGCGATGATCCCGCGCAGCCACCCGCTGGCCAGCGTGACCGGCGCGTTCAACGCGGTCTTCGTGGAGGCCGAGGCGGCCGGACAGCTGATGTTCTACGGCCCGGGGGCGGGGGGCGCGCCGACCGCCAGCGCGGTGCTGGGCGACATCGTGACGGTCGCCCGCAACCGGCTGGCCGGGGTGCGCGCCGCGAGCGAGAGCACGTACGCCGCCCTGCCGGTGCGGCCGATGGGGGAGTGGACCACCCGCTACCACATCAGCCTGGACGTGGCCGACCGGGCGGGCGTGCTGGCCACGATCGCCGGGGTGTTCGCCGAGCACGACGTGTCGATCGCCACCGTCCGCCAGGCGGGCCGCGGCGACGACGCGACGCTGGTGGTGGTCACCCACCCGGCACCGGACACGGCGCTGGCGGCGACCGTGGAGACGCTGCGCGGACTGGACATCGTGCGGTCGATCGCCAGCGTGCTGCGGGTGGAGGGCGGCTGAGCCGCCGCTCCGCCGCGCCGGCCGACGGCGCCGGGCCGCACGGCCGGCACGGGGCCGCACCGGGCGGCGGCACCGGCCGGCACCGGGCGGCGGCACCGCAGGGCAGCGGGCGGCGGCGCCGGGACGGCACCCACCGGCCGCCCGGCTGCGCGGCGCCGCCGGCCGACCGATGCCCCACGGCTTCGCCCGCGGGGTAGTTTCGCCGGGTGACGGCGGTGGCCGCGGGTGGTTCACCGACCATGAGGGCAAGGAGAAGAGCATGTGGCGCGGTCTGATCGAGGCGTACCGGGACCGGCTGCCCGTCGGCCCGGGGACTCCGGTGATCACGCTGCATGAGGGCAACACCCCGCTGCTGCCCGCGCCGGCCCTGGCCGACCGGGTCGGCGCCCAGGTGTACCTGAAGGTGGAGGGCGCCAACCCGACCGGCTCGTTCAAGGACCGCGGCATGACGGTGGCGGTCTCCGCGGCGGTGGAGGCGGGCAACAAGGCCATCATCTGCGCCTCGACGGGCAACACCAGCGCCTCGGCCGCGGCCTACGCCGCGCGCGCCGGCCTGGGGTGCGCGGTGCTCGTGCCGCAGGGCAAGATCGCGCTGGGCAAGCTGGCCCAGGCGCTGGTGCACGGTGCCAAGCTGCTCCAGGTCTCGGGCAACTTCGACGACTGCCTGGCGCTGGCCGCCAAGCTGTCCCAGGACTACCCCGTGGCCCTGGTCAACTCGGTCAACGTGCACCGGCTGCACGGGCAGAAGACCGCGGCGTTCGAGATCGTGGAGGCGCTCGGCGACGCCCCGGACATCCACTGCCTGCCGGTGGGCAACGCGGGCAACATCTCCGCGTACTGGATGGGCTACACAGAGGACGCGGAGGCGGGCAACGCCACCCGGCGCCCGCGGATGTTCGGATTCCAGGCCTCCGGCGCCGCGCCGATCGTCCGGGGTGCGGTCGTACGGGAGCCGTCGACCATCGCCACCGCGATCCGCATCGGCAACCCGGCCAGCTGGACCCGGGCCCTGGACGCGCGCGACGCCTCGGCGGGGCGCATCGACGAGGTGACGGACCGGCAGATCCTCTCGGCGTACCGGCTCCTGGCCCGGGAGGTAGGGGTGTTCGTGGAGCTGGGCAGCGCGGCGAGCGTGGCGGGGCTGCTCCAGTCCGCCGAGGCCGGGTTGATTCCGGCGGGCGCCACCGTGGTGTGTACGGTGACCGGCCACGGCCTGAAGGACCCGGAGTGGGCCATCTCCACGGCGCCGGCCCCGGTCACCGTCGGCAACGACCCCGAGGCCGCCGCCCGGGAGCTGGGCCTGGCCTGACCGTCGACCCGACCGCCGCCACCCTCACGGTCGCCACCCTCACGGTCGCCACCCTCACGGTGCGCCACCCCCACGGTCGCCACCCTCACGCTCGCCAGCCTGGTTGGTCGCCGCACCGCCGACGGTCGGCGCCGCAACCCGAGGGCACCGTGATCGTGCCCCCCACGCTTGCCCGCGCATGGGCATAATGGCCCACCGGTCGACGAGTGTCGCCGGCCGACGGGGGAGGGCACGGTGGTGCAGGACGGGGCGCACGGCGGTCGACGCCGGCTGCTGCGGGGGGCGATGCTGGCGGCGGCGGGCGCCGGCGTGGGCGCTGCGGCGTTCGCCGAGCTGGCCGACGCGGCGGACCGGCACCTGCCGATCCGGGGGGGTGCGGCCAGTGCCACGGTGGCCGACCGGCGACGCCACCCGGGCGCCGCGCAGCTGTGCGTGCGCTGGCATGTGGAGTGTGACCAGAAGCTGGTGGCGCTCACCTTCGACGACGGCCCGCGTCCACAGTGGACCGACGTGGTGCTCGACATCCTGCACCGGCACGGTGCCCCCGCCACCCTCTTCACCGTGGGCCGGCGGGTCCGCAAGTACGCCCGGGTGCTGGCGGGTCGGGTCGGCCGGCACGAGGTCGCCAACCACAGTTGGGACCATCGGGACCTGGCCCGGATGGACGCCGACGAGGTGTACGAGGACCTGCGTCGCACCCACGACGCGATCGGCGAGGTGACGGGACAGACCGCCCGGCTCGTCCGCCCGCCGTACGGGCACCTGGGCGGCTCCACGCTGCTGGCCGCGTCGCGCCTGGGCTACGAGGTCGTCCTGTGGTCCGGGCAGATGCTGGAGTCGGAGTACCCCGACGACCCGGCCGGGCACGCCGCGTACGTGGTGGCCCAGGCCGAGCCCGGGGCGATCCTGCTGGCCCATGACACCGGGCCACCGGACCGCCTGGTGGCCATCCGCGGCCTGCCGGACATGATCACGGGTATGCGCAGCCGCGGCTTCGAGTTCGTCACGGTCTCCGAGCTGCTCGCGGCGGCACATCCGGGCGCGGCCTGACCTGCCGGGCGGCCGGCGGGTAAGGTCCGACGGTGGCTTCACCGCTTTCGGTACTGATCCGTAACCGGGACTTCCGCAACCTCTTCCTCGCCGAGCTCGTGGTGTTCGGCGCGGACTGGTTTGTCGTGGTGCCGCTGCTCGACCTGCTGCCCAGGCTGACCGGCAGCGGCTTCTACGGCGGGCTGGTGCTGGGTGTGGACACCGGCATCGTGGCGCTCCTGTTGCCGTACGCCGGCACGGTGGCCGACCGGCTCGACCGCAAGCGGCTGCTGATCGGGGCCAACCTCGGCGCGCTGCTGGGCGTCCTGCTGCTGTTCGCGGTGCGCACCCCGGACACGGCGATGGTGGCGCTGGGCGGGATCGCGGTGGTCGCGGTGGCCAAGGCGTTCTACTCGCCGGCGGCGCTGGCCGCGCTGCCCAACCTGGTGGCACTGCGGGACCTGGCCGCGGCCAACGCCGTGGCCGGCTCGGCGTGGGGCACCATGGCGGTCGTCGGCGCGTCGCTGGGTGGGGTGCTCAGCGCTGTCTTCTCGCCGTACACCTGCTTCGCCATCGCCGCCGTCGGCCTGGTCGTGGCCGCGGCGTTCACCTGGCGGATCCGCCGTCCGCTGCAGGCCCCGCGGGAGGCCGGGCGGCCGGTGCACGGCGGCTGGGCCGCCATCGGCGAGGCAATGCGCTACATCGGCCACCGGCCGCGGGTGCTGGCGCTGGTCACGGTGAAGTCGGCGGTGGGCCTGGGCAACGGCGTGCTGACCGTGTTCCCGGTCCTCGCGGCGGTGTTCGGGGTCGGTGGGGTGGGCACGGGGCTGCTGTTCGCGGTACGCGGCGCGGGCGCGTTGGTCGGGCCGCTGTTGATGCGCCGCGTGCTGACCCACCGGACCTGGCTGCTGCCCGGCCTGGCGCTGTCGATGACGGTGTACGGGCTGGCCTACCTGGGTGTCGCGGCCGCCGGATGGTTCCCGCTGGTGCTCGCGCTGGTGTTCGTGGCGCACCTCGCCGGCGGCACGAACTGGGTGATCTCGAACTACGCGCTGCAGGGCGAGGTGCCGGACGAGCTGCGCGGCCGGGTGTTCGCCTCGGACATGATGCTGGCCACCCTGGCCATCTCGGTCAGCCAGCTGGCCGTCGGCGCCCTGGTGGACGGCGTCGACACCCGTTGGCTGGTCGCCTGCTGCGGCGGTGTCACGCTCCTCTACGCCGTGGGATGGCGGCTGGCCACCCGCCGGCTGGCCCTGGCGGGCCCGGCCGCGCCGGCCGCGCCGGGCGCCGGATAGCGACGGGTGGCGGGCGGCGCGCCGGGTGCCGGTTGGCCGGTTGGCGCGGCGCGTGGCCGGGCGCGCGCGGTGCCCGACGCGGTCGGCAGCGGCGCCGGGTGCTCCGGTTCCCCGAGAGTGTCGGGTCCGCTCCCACGCCGGCGCCCGGCGCGATCCAGGGCGGGCGATCTACGATGAGCCCGTGGCAGCGCCGTTCGTCTCCGAGCCGATGCGGGTCCGCACGCCCGCGACCAGCGCCAACCTCGGCCCGGGGTTCGACGCCCTCGGCCTGGCTCTGGCCCGGTACGACGACGTGTGCGCCCGGGTCACGACCGGGGGCTACCGGGTCTCGGTGACCGGGGAGGGCGCCGGCGAGCTGCCCACCGGCGCCGACCACCTGGTGGTCCGCGCCATGCTGGCCACCTTCGACGAGCTGGGCGAGCGCCCGCCCGGCCTCGACGTGGAGTGCGTCAACCGCATCCCGCAGGCCCGCGGCCTCGGCTCCTCGTCGGCGGCCATCGTGGCCGGCGTACTGCTTGCCCGTGCCCTGGTGGTCGACGGGGCGCGCCGGCTGGACGACGCCGGGGCGCTGCGGATCGCCGCGGCCCTGGAGGGGCACCCCGACAACGTCGCCCCCTGCCTGCTGGGCGGGTTCACCATCGCCTGGACGGAGTCCACCGGCCCGTCCGGCGCCGGCGCCGGGGGCGACACCGGAGCCGCGGGAGGGACCGGCGCCGGGGGCGACAGCGGAGCCACGGGCGACACCGGAGCCGCGGGCAGCGCCGGGTCCCCCGACGGTACCGCCGAGCCGGCCGCCGGGGACGCCGCCGGCGGGCCCGCGACGGTTGCGGGCGGTCACACGCGTGCGGTGAGCGGTCACGCGCGCGCGGTGAGCCTGGCGCCGGCGCCCGGCGTGCGGCCGGTGGTGTTCGTCCCGGACGGGCGGGGACTGACCGCGCACGCCCGGGCGGCGCTGCCGGCGACGGTGCCGCACGCCGACGCCGCGCACGCCGCCGGCCGGGCCGCGCTGCTGGTGCACGCGGTGACCGCCGCGCCCCAGCTGCTGTTCCCCGCGACCGAGGACCGGCTGCACCAGGACTACCGGGCACCCGGCGCGCCCGACACGGCGGCCCTGGTGGCGGCGCTGCGCGCGGTGGGCGTGGCGGCGGTGGTCAGCGGCGCCGGTCCCACGGTGCTGGCGCTGTCGCCGGTGCCCGCGGGGTTTGCGCCGGGCCCGGGGTGGCAAATGTGGCCGTTGGCGGTGGACGTCACCGGCGCCCTGGTTCGAGGGGGTACACTTGGACACGCCGAGCGGGACCCTGTTGCCGCAGGTCGCACGAGTTGATTACGCTCTGACCTAGCACAGCCGCGAAGCGCGCGATCCCTGCGGGGCGGCGCCCCCGAGCTTTCGGCGGTTATCCGTCAAAATCCTCTTCCAGGCACGCCGGACCGCAGCCTAACGATCGTGGCAGACGGGCACCCGTCATGGATTTCTGCGTGACCAGGACGGGTGTAGCCGGCACCGGGACGGGCCTTCCACACCGGCACCGGCTCGGCTCCGGCACGGCCCTGGCACCGCCGCGTCGAGCCCCACGGGCGGGCAACCGCCGCTGCTGTGCCACACACTCCCGCGACGCGTGCAGCGCCACGGGTGCAACCGAGGCCGTCCGGCCGCTGTGATCTGATCCGGGCAGCCCCGGCCTACCGAGGGAAGGATTCCATTGAGCGACACCACCGACGTGACGTCGGATGTCTCCAACGTCGCCAACGACGCCACCACCGGCACGGTCCGTCGCCGGCGTACCGGCACCGGGCTGTCGGCGATGCTGCTGCCGGAGCTGCAGAGCCTGGCCGCGTCGCTCGGCATTTCGGGCACCGCCCGGATGCGCAAGGGGGAACTGATCGCCGCGATCTCCGAGCGGCAGGGCGGCGGCGCCCCGGCGGCGCCCCGGGCCCGCGCCGAGGTGGCGGCCGCGGCCGCGCCGGCCCGTGAGGCCGTGCGCGCCGACGTGCGCGACGGCGCCGAGGGCGCCGTGGGCGCCGTGGACGGCGAGCGGCGCAACGGTCCGGAGCCGGAGCGGCGCGAGGACGAGCGACCGGCCGATTCGGACCGGCGGGTGTCGCGGCGGTCCAGCCGGTCGGCCGGTCCGCCGGAGCCGCGCGGCGACAGCGAGGAGCGCGTGGACCGCGGCGTCCGGGAGCGCGCCGACCAGCGCGGTGACCGGGGCGACCGGGCGGAGCGTGCCGACCAGCGCGGCGAGCGCCCGGACCGGGCGGAGCGCGGCGAGCGGAGCGACCGGGCGGAGCGTACCGACCAGCGCGGCGAGCGCACCGACCAGCGCGGTGACCGGGCGGAGCGTGCTGACCAGCGCGGTGACCGGGCGGAGCGCACCGACCAGCGCGGCGAGCGGGGCGTGGACCGGTCCGACGACGGCGACGACGAGGGCTCGGGCCGGCGCAGCCGCCGGAGCCGGTTCCGCGACCGCCGCCGCGGGCGCGGGGAGCGCGGCGACAACGGCGGCGGGGGCACCGAGCCGCAGGTGACCGAGGACGACGTGCTCGTCCCCGTGGCCGGCATCATCGACGTGCTGGACAACTACGCCTTCGTGCGCACCACCGGCTACCTGTCCGGACCCAACGACGTGTACGTGTCGATGTCGCAGGTCAAGAAGCACGGCCTGCGCCGGGGCGACGCGGTCACCGGCGCGGTGCGCGCGGCCCGCGAGGGCGAGCAGCGCCGGGACAAGTACAACCCGCTGGTGCGGCTGGACACGGTCAACGGCATGGACCCGGACGAGGCGCGCCGCCGGCCGGAGTTCTACAAGCTCACCCCGCTCTACCCGCAGGAGCGGCTGCGCCTGGAGAGCGAGCCGCACATCCTCACCACCCGGGTCATCGACCTGGTCATGCCGATCGGCAAGGGGCAGCGGGCGCTGATCGTCTCGCCGCCGAAGGCCGGCAAGACGATGGTGCTGCAGGCGATCGCCAACGCGATCACCCACAACAACCCGGAGTGCCACCTGATGGTGGTGCTGGTGGACGAGCGGCCCGAAGAGGTCACCGACATGCAGCGTTCGGTGAAGGGCGAGGTGATCGCCTCGACCTTCGACCGGCCGCCGCAGGACCACACCACGGTCTCGGAGCTGGCCATCGAGCGGGCCAAGCGCCTGGTCGAGCTGGGCCACGACGTGGTCGTGCTGTTGGACTCCATCACCCGGCTCGGCCGCGCGTACAACCTGGCGGCCCCGGCGTCGGGCCGGATCCTCTCCGGCGGCATCGACTCGACGGCCCTCTACCCGCCCAAGCGGTTCCTCGGCGCGGCCCGCAACATCGAGAACGGCGGCTCGCTGACCATCATCGCCACGGCGCTGGTGGAGACGGGCTCGGCGATGGACAACGTCATCTTCGAGGAGTTCAAGGGCACGGGCAACGCCGAGCTGAAGCTGGACCGCAAGATCGCCGACAAGCGCATCTTCCCGGCCATCGACATCGACCCCTCGGGCACCCGCAAGGAGGAGATCCTGCTCGCGCCCGAGGAGCTGGTGATCATCCACAAGCTGCGCAAGGTGCTGCACTCGCTGGACTCGCAGGCGGCCCTGGATCTGCTGCTGGAGAAGCTCAAGCAGACCCGGACCAACATCGAGTTCCTGATGCAGATCGCCAAGACGACACCCGGCGACTGATCGCCGGCAGCGGGCGACCTCGGCGGACGCGCCGCCCGGGCCGCTGTCAAGGGGCGTACGACGGATCGCACACGCTGTCCGTCGTGCGCCCCTTCGCCGTCGCCGCGGCGTCCAATATGCACGCTTGGCTCGGTTTGGCTGGCTGGCAGCCCGGATGACCCTGTGCCACATTCCGTGACACAGGGGGTGCCGCGTGCGACGCAGGGGCCCGCCGTACCAGGCGTCACGACCGCGGAGGGTGCGTATGTCAGTGCCGGGCTATCGCGACATCCCCACCCCGTCCTGGGACCCGGCGACCCCGGTGGACCCCGCGGAGGCGGAGGACTTCCTCCGCCGCGCGTACGCGGAGAACCCGCGCTGGGGACCGGTCGAGCCCCGGCTCGCGGTGGTGCGCACCCAGCTGGACGTGACCGGGATCTACACGCACACCCCGGACGAGCTGACCTACGGCGCCAAGCTCGCCTGGCGCAACGCCAGCCGGTGCATCGGCCGGCTCTACTGGCGCAGCCTGGTGGTCCTGGACCGGCGCCGGGCGCGTACCGGCGAGGAGATCTTCAACCTGGTCCTGCGCCACCTGGCGATCGCCGGTGGCGCCGTGCCGCCCGACCGCGTGCCCGGCACCGGCCGGGTGCCGGCCGGTCCGCCCGCGGCCGGTCCGCCCGCCCGCGGCCCGGCCTGCGGGGCCGCGCCGGTGGGGAGCGACTGCGGCGACGCCGACCGCGCCGCGGGGGCCATCCGGCCGGTCATCTCGATCTTCGCCCCGGCGGTGCCCGGACGGCCCTACGCGCGGATCTGGAACGAGCAGCTGATCCGGTACGCGGGTTACCGCACCGAACGCGGCGACCTGATCGGCGATCCCCGCTACCTGGAGTTCACCGCCGCGATGCGGGCCCTGGGCTGGCGGGGGCGGGGCGCGCCCTTCGACGTGCTCCCGCTGGCCATCGAGACCCCCGAGGAGGGGGTGCGCCTGTTCGAGTTGCCGGAGCGGGCGGTGCTGGAGGTGCCGCTGGCGCACCCGGACTATCCGTGGTTCGCCGAGCTGGGGCTGCGCTGGCACGCGGTGCCGGCCATCGCCAACATGCGGCTGACCATCGGCGGGATCAACTACCCGCTGGCGCCGTTCAACGGCTGGTACCTCGGCACCGAGATCGGCGCCCGGAACCTGGCCGACACCGACCGTTACAACATGCTGCCGGTGGTGGCCCAGATGCTGGGCCTGGACACCTCGCACGAGGCGTCCCTGTGGCGCGACCGGGCCCTGGTGGAGCTGAACCGCGCGGTGCTCTGGTCGTTCCAGCGGGCCGGGGTCAAGATCACTGACCACCACACCGAGTCCCAGCGGTTTCTGGCGCACGTGCGCACCGAGGGCCGGGCGGGCCGGGAGGTGCCGGCCGACTGGACCTGGATCGTGCCGCCGATGTCCGGCGGCGTCACCGGGGTCTTCCACCGCTACTACGCCGAGGCGGACCTGCGGCCGAACTTCTACCTGGACGAGGAGGCGCTGTTCCTGGGCCGGCTGGGCCGCCGCCCGCCGCGACCGCCGGTGCCGCGCCGGCCGAGCGTGACGCTGGCCGCCGCCCCCGCGCGCGCCGGTGACCCGGCGGCCTGCCCGGTCGCCGTCTCCTGAGCACCGGGGTCTCCGGAATCGGGTCGCTGCCGCCCGTCTCCTGAGCACGGGGGTGTCCGGGCCGGGTCGCCGCCGTCCGCATGGCGGTCGGCGCCGGCGGGCGTCCGGGGGCCCGCGGTGGCCGGGACCGCCGGGCGGGAATCATCCGGTCCGGGCGGGCGTTGACGCCGCCGGACCCCGCGTCACCGGGGCGGGCCCGTCGCCGGGTCGGCCGGTCGGCGTGGCAGACTGGTCCATCGGCCACGGTTCCGGTTCACGCCGAGCCCGCCGGCGCACCGCCGGCGGCACCGCCCGCCCGGCGCGGCGGTGACGGCGACCCGGCGACCACCTACGAAAGGACCGGCGCGATGAAGCCCGACATTCACCCGCAGTACGTGACCACCCAGGTCACCTGCTCCTGCGGCAACACCTTCACCACCCGCAGCACGGCCAAGAACGGCTCGATCCACGTCGAGACGTGCAGCGCCTGCCACCCGTTCTACACGGGCAAGCAGCGCGTGCTGGACACCGCCGGCCGGGTGGCCAAGTTCCAGCAGAAGTACGCCAAGGTCCAGGCCCGCAAGCCCGGCAAGTAGCGACGCTTCCGGCGCCCGCCCCACCCGGCCACCCGGCCGGGGGCGGGCGCCGTTCCTGTCCGCCGGAACACCTTCCTTGGGGGCGTCGATGAGTACCCAGCGGCTGACCGAACTGCTCGCCGAGTACGCCGAGCTGGAGCGGCGGCTGGCCGACCCGGGCATCCACGCCGACCAGGCCGAGGCCCGCCGGGTCGGGCGCCGGTTCGCCGAACTGGTTCCGCTGCAGAAGGTGGCCGCCGAGCTGGCCCAGGCCCGCGAGGATCTTGCCGCGGCCCGGGAGCTGGGCGCCGACGACCCGTCGTTCGCCGCCGAGGCCGAGTCGATCGCCGCCCGGCTGCCGGAGCTGGAGGGGCGGCTGGCGGAGCTGCTCGCCCCCCGTGATCCGAACGACGCCAAGGACGTGATCCTGGAGATCAAGGCGGGCGAGGGCGGAGAGGAGTCCGCGCTGTTCGCCGGGGACCTGCTGCGGATGTTCCTGCGGTACGCCGAGCGGCGCGGCTGGGTGACCGAGGTGCTGGACGCCCAGGAGTCGGACCTGGGCGGGGTCAAGGACGTCTCGCTGGCGGTCAAGTCCCGGGGCGTGCCCGAGGGCGGCAACGGCGTGTGGTCCCGGCTGAAGTGGGAGGGCGGGGTGCACCGGGTGCAGCGGGTGCCGGTGACCGAGTCCCAGGGCCGCATCCACACCAGCGCCGCCGGGGTGCTGGTGCTGCCGGAGGCCGAGGAGGTCGACATCCAGATCGACCCCAACGAGCTGCGCATCGACGTGTTCCGCTCGTCCGGGCCCGGCGGGCAGTCGGTCAACACCACCGACTCGGCGGTGCGGATCACCCACCTGCCCACCGGGATCGTGGTCTCCTGCCAGAACGAGAAGAGCCAGCTGCAGAACCGCGAGCAGGCGCTGCGGATCCTGCGGGCCCGGCTGCTGGCCGCCGCCCAGGAGCAGGCCGACGCGGCGGCGTCCGACGCCCGCCGGGCCCAGGTGCGCACCGTGGACCGGTCCGAGCGCATCCGCACCTACAACTTCCCGCAGAACCGGATCACCGACCACCGGATCGGCTTCACCGCGTACAACCTCGACCTGGTCATGGCCGGCGACCTGGACGGCGTGCTGGACGCGCTGGCCGAGGCGGACCGGCGGGCCCGGCTGGCCGGCGAGACCGAGCTGGCCCGGCGCTGACGGCCCGGCGGGTGGCGGCGGTGCGACGGTGAACGCGGACCCGCGGGCCCCCAAGATGGCGCCGCGCCCGCGGGGCGCCGGGGGTCGAGACGTGCGTCGGGCGGTGGCCGAGGCGGCTCGCACGCTGGCGGCGGCCGGGGTGGCCGCGCCGCGCACGGACGCCGAGCTGCTGGCCGCGCACGTCCTCGGGGTGCCGCGCGGCGCCCTGCTGCTGGTCGACGCCTTCGCCCCGGCCGCGGCCGCCCGCTACGCCGCGCTGGTGGCCCGGCGGGCCGCCCGCGAGCCGCTGCAACACCTGACCGGGGTGGCCGGCTTCCGCCGCCTGGAGCTGGCGGTCGGCCCCGGCGTCTTCGTGCCCCGGCCCGAGACCGAGCTGCTGGCCGGCTGGGGCGTCGCCGCCGCCGCCGCGCTGGCCGCGCCGCTGGTGGTGGACCTGTGCGCCGGCTCGGGCGCGGTGGCGCTGGCCGTCGCGCAGGAGGTGCCGGCCGCCCGGGTGGTGGCCGTGGAGCGGGAGCCGGCCGCCCTGGCGTGGCTGCGCCGCAACGTGGCCGCCCGGGCCGCCGCCGGCGACCGGCCGATCGAGGTGGTGGCCGGCGACGTGGCCGACCCGGGCCTGCTGGCCGAGCTGGCCGGCGCGGTGGACGTGCTGCTGTGCAACCCGCCGTACGTGCCGGTCGGCACGCCCGTACCCGCCGAGGTGGCCGAGCACGACCCGGCGGTGGCGGTGTTCGGCGGCCCGGACGGGCTGGCGGTGCTGCGCCCGGTGGCCGACCGGGCGGCGGCGCTGCTGCGCGCGGGCGGCGGGCTCGGCGTGGAGCACGACGACGCCCACGGCGCGGCGGTGCCGGCGCTGCTGGCCGCGGGCGGTCGGTTCACCGACGTCCGGGCGCACGCCGACCTGACCGGGCGGCCGCGCTTCTGCACCGCGCGGCGCGTGGCAGACTGACCACCCGTGATGCTCTACGACTGCCGCACGGCGGCCGAGCGGGACCGGGGCATCGCCGCCGCGATCGACGCGGTCCGCGGCGGCGAGCTGGTGGTGCTGCCCACCGACACGGTGTACGGGATCGGCGCCGACGCGTTCACCGACTACGCGGTCAAGGCGATGCTCAGCGCCAAGGGACGCGGCCGCAACGTGCCCTCGCCGGTGCTGATCGGGGCCCGGCACACCCTGGACGGGCTGGTCTACTCGCTGCCGCAGCACGCCCGCGACCTGGCCGACGCGTTCTGGCCCGGCGCGCTGACCATCGTGGTCGAGCACGCCCCGAGCCTGCAGTGGGACCTGGGCGACACCGGCGGCACGGTGGCGGTGCGGATGCCGCTGCACCCGGTGGCGCTGGAGGTGCTGCGCGAGACCGGGCCGATGGCGGTGTCCTCGGCCAACGTGCACGGCCAGCCGCCGGCCGCCACCGCCGAGGAGGCGCGCGACCAGCTGGGCTACGCGGTGCGCATCTATCTGGAGGCCGGGCCCTGCCCGGACCCGGTGCCCAGCACGATCGTGGACGCCACCGGCGAGGTGCCGCGGGTGCTGCGGGCCGGTGCGGTGTCGCTGGAGCAGCTGCGCGAGGTGGTGCCCGGCACCGTGGGCCCGGAGGGCTGAGATGGCGTCGTCGGGACTGCCGCCGTTCACCGTGCTGCACGTCTGCATGGGCAACATCTGCCGGTCGCCGATGGCCGAGCGGCTGCTGGCCCGCGCGGTGCGCGAGCGGGTGGCCGCGCGGGGTGCCACCGAACCGGGTGCGGCCAAATCGGGCGCCGCCGACCCGGACGCGCTGGTGCACAGCCACAGCGCCGGTACCGGCGGCTGGCACGTCGGGTCGGCGATGAACCCACCGGCCGCCCGGCTGCTGCGCGCCCGCGGGGTGGACTGCGACCGGTTCGGCGCCCGCAGGCTGAGCGCGGACCTGATCGACGGCTCGGACCTGGTGCTGACCGCCACCGCCGAGCAGTGGGAGTTCGCGCTCCAGCTGCGCCCGGACGCGGCGGCGCGCACGTTCGTGCTGGGCGAGTTCGGCCGGCTGCTGGCGGCCGTCGACCCGGGCGCCCTGCCGGCCGCCAAGCCCGACCCGGACGGGGTGTACGCGCGGGGAGTGGCCCTGGTCGCCGCGGTGGATGCGGTCCGCGGGGGCGCCGCGCCGCGGCCCGGTGACGACCTGGACGACCCGTACGGGCTGCCGGACGCCACCTTCGCCCGGATCGCCGACGAGATCGAGGCCACCGTGCGCCCGCTGGCCGCCCTGCTGCTGCCCGAGCCGGCGCCGCGGTGACCCCGGCGACCGCGCGGCACGCCGCGGCGGTGCCCGCCCCGGGAGTCGCGGTTGGCCGCGGCGGGCGCGGATTCGCCCTAGGCTCGGTGCCATGAGCCTCGACCGGCCAGCGGGCACCGCGGTGGACACCTTCTGGGGTCCGGACTTCGACCAGCTCGCCGCCACCGACCCGGAGATCGCCGACGTGGTGCTCGGGGAGCTGGCCCGGCTGCGCGGCGGCCTGCAGCTGATCGCCAGCGAGAATCTCACCTCCCCGGCGGTGCTGGCCGCGCTGGGCTCCACGCTGACCAACAAGTACGCCGAGGGCTACCCCGGCCGGCGCTACTACGGCGGCTGCGCCCGGGTGGACGAGGCCGAGGAACTGGCCGTCGCCCGGGCGCGGGAGCTGTTCGGCGCCGAGCATGCCAACGTGCAGCCGCACAGCGGCTCCGGGGCCAACCTGGCCGCGTATGCGGCCCTGCTGCAGCCCGGCGACACCGTGCTGGCGATGGACCTGCCGCACGGCGGGCACCTGACCCACGGCAGCCGGGTGAACTTCTCCGGGCGGTGGTTCTCCACCGTCGGCTACCGGGTGCGCCCGGACACCGAGCTGATCGACTACGACGAGGTGCGGGACCTGGCCCTGGCCCACCGCCCCAAGATGATCATTTGCGGTGCCACGGCGTACCCCCGGCTGATCGACTTCGCCGCCTTCCGGGCGGTGGCCGACGAGGTCGGCGCGTACCTGATGGTCGACGCCGCACACTTCATCGGGCTGGTCGCCGGCGGAGCGGTGCCCTCCCCGGTGCCGTACGCCGACGTGGTCTGCGCCACCACCCACAAGGTGCTGCGCGGCCCGCGCGGCGGCATGATCCTGTGCCGGGAGCCGCTGGCCGCGCGGATCGACAAGGCGGTGTTCCCGTTCACCCAGGGCGGGCCGTTGATGCACGCGGTCGCCGCCAAGGCCGTCGCCCTGCGCGAGGCGGCCACTCCGGAGTTCGCCGGGTACGCCCGCCGGGTGGTGGCCAACGCCCGGGCGCTGGCCGCCGGGCTGTCCGCCGCCGGGATGCGCCCGGTCTCCGGCGGCACCGACACCCACCTGGCCCTGGTCGACCTGCGCGAGGTGGGCGTGACCGGGCAGCAGGCCGAGGAGCGCTGCGACGCGGCCCGGATCACCCTGAACAAGAACGCGATCCCGTACGACCCGCAGAAGCCGGCGGTGGCCAGCGGGATCCGCGTCGGCACGCCGTGCCTCACCACCCAGGGCATGCGCGAGCCGCAGGCCCGTCAGGTGGCCGACCTGGTCGCCCGCGCCGTGCGGGCGGACCCGGCCACCGCGGCCGGGCGGGAGCAGCTGGCCGACGTGGCCGAGGAGGTGGCCGCGCTGGTGGCCCAGTATCCGGCGTACCCGCGGTGACCGGCGTGGTGGAGCGTCCCGGACCGGACGGCGATCGGCCGGAGCCGCCCGGGCCAGCCGGGGCCGCGGCGTCCAGCGGGTCGGGGAACGCCGAGGAGCCGGGCTGGCGAACCAGGCACCTGCGCCCGCTGCTGGCCGTCTGCGGGCTGGTGCTGGTCGCCGCGGCGGTGCTGGGGGCGGTGCTGGGCGGCGCCGTGGCGGCCGCGGGCGCCGCGGCCGGGGTCGGCATCGTGGTGGCCAGCTACACCGTCTCGACGCTGGTCATCGCCTGGGCGGACCGGGTCGCCCCGGCCCTGGTGCTGCCGTTCGGACTGGCCGCGTACGCCGCGAAGTTCACGCTCATCGGCGTGGTAATGGCGGCGGTCGCCGCGGCGCGGTGGCCGGGGCTGCCGGCGCTCGGCTTCGGCGTGCTGGCCGGGGTGGTGGCCTGGACCGCCACCCAGATCTGGTGGACCACCCGCACCAGCCGCGCAC
>DATMJT010000433.1:0-2919 GCA_035553735.1 Pilimelia sp. | reverse complement strand
CCCGGGGCAGCCACGGGTCGCGGCGGTGCCGGCAGCGGCCGGTCACTGCTTCCGCCCGCTGCGTGCGCGTAACTGTGCGAGGCCGGTCGTCAGTTGATTCACCAGCGCGTAGATCTTCATCTCAGCGGGGCCGTGCGGGTCGAGCCAGGGCTGGTCGTCGACGCGGAACCATTCGAGGGCTTCGTGCACGGCTTCGCAGACCGCCATCGCGGCGTAGTGATCGATCCACTCATCGGTTGTGACGTCGTCGCGGCATCCGCCAGTCGCTTCGGAGTAGGCCGGGCACTCAGTCCCGTTGTCCCATTCGCCTGGCGACCGATCCTCGCCGGGCTCCTCTGGCCACGCATTGGCGATCGGGTCGCCGGTGATGTGAGCCGGGCTGAAGTGACGAGTCCCCGGCGCCCGTTCGTAGGTCAGCTGGAACGAGCAGCGCGCACTCGCTTCGGCAGCGGCCGGCGACAGCTCGAAGATGTTCACTGCTTCCGTCCCGTCACGGCCTGGAAGTGGTGCTCGACGACTACCCGGGCGGCGTCGACCTGCTCACTAGTCAGCCTGGGGACGGCGGTGCGCCAGTCGTCGCGGATCTGTTCCCGCATCCCGACGAGGTGACCGTGGGCGGCGTGGTCGCGGGCGATCCGCAGCGCCGCCTGCTGCTCATCGGGGCGCAGCACAATCCCGGCCGCGGTCAGCTCGGCCAAGTAGACCTGCTCGGCCCGCCGGACCCGCTCCGTCTCCTGCGGCGAGACAGCCGCGGCGGCGGTGACGGTGGGTCGTTCGGGGGGCGGGGCGGTCCAGGTGGCTGCGACGACGCTGACCGCGACCACCAGGGCGGTACCGACGGCGGTCGCCTTCGCCTGCCGGGCGCGGCGTCGGGTCCGCGGCGTCGGGGCGCGGTGCTTCGGCCGGTGCGCGGTGGGGATCCGGGCCAGGACGGCCCCGGCTCCGCGGCGGCGCCGGCGGGCGGCAGGGGGTGACCCGAGCCGGAGCCGGTCGTGGGTGTGGATCTGCGCGGGCGCGGCGGGGTCCGTCGGCGCCGTAGGATCGGTGGTTGGGGCGCTGGTCACGAGGGCGGCCATACCTTTCGTGGTCGGTGCTCTGGCGGGGTCGGCGGGTGGAGCCGTCGACCCCGCCGTTTCGTTGCGGGCCGGTCAGGCGGCGTCGGTGCGTGGCTGGGCCTGACCGGTCGGAGAGGTGCCGGTGGTGCGGCGTAGGAGTGCGCCGAGTTCGGCGAGCTGATGTGGGGTGAACTCGGGGGCGGCTGCGGCGAGTTCGGCGGCGGCCCGGCAGGCGTCGTCACCGAGCAGCGCGCGTGCCTGTTCGGCGTTCATGCGGCATCTCGGGTGGTGTGGCGTGGGGGGGTGCCGGGGCGGGAGAAATCGCGGGGGTCGCAGCCCAACGCGCGGGCGATGGCTGCGGCGGTGACGTGGGAGAACTGCCGTTCGCCGTAGTGGACATACTTGACCATGCTGTAGGACACGCCGGCGGCCCGGGCGAGGGCGGCCATGGTCATGCCGCGTTCGGCGCGGAGCCGCGTGAGGGCCTCGATGTCGGTGATGGTGTCCCGCATACGCCCTATTGTGTCCTATTGTGGCCCGTCATTCAAGGGCAACTGTGGCCAGGTGTGGTCATCGGTGCCAACGACCTGCGATGATCGGTGGCGGGACGCGACTGGGGAGGCGCCGCCATGGCAGGACACCGGAGACAGTTGTGGCCATTTGTGGCCCTACACTCTGCGGGTGTGATCACCGGAGACGACATCCGCCGAGCACGCAACCGACACGGGCTCAGCCGGGACGCCCTAGCCAAAGCGATCGAAGCCAGCGAGAAAACGATCAGCCGTATCGAAAACGGAAAAAGCACCCGCGGCGCCGCCTTCGTCCGTGTCGTCGACTACCTCGGCCTGTCCGACGACCCCCGACCCGCCCCCACCGGGCTCGACCTCAGCCGCATCCCCGACCACATCCTGTGGACCGAGCTGCAAACCCGCTTCTTCACCGCCCGCGAAGCAGCAGCAGCGGCCGGCACTGACGCGGACGAGCTGTTCGGAGAGGTCCCACCAGAAGCGTGGGAACAGGACGAAGGCGACGGGAAAGCTCACCCCTAGCCAGAGGGGCAGCACTCTGTGTTAGCCGGGTAGTTCCGTGTGTCACGATTGGGCGATGCGCGCCCCGCTCCCCGGCACCCCCCGACAGATCATCACCTGGTCTCACCAGCGATGACGCCCACCGTCGGGCAGATCACGGCTACGATCCACCAGGCGAAACTCCGGCATCCTCATCTGCGTTGCGTCATCGCGAAATCCGGCTGCCCCAACGGCCGCTACTGGGTCGACCACCGCCAGGTATTGATCTACCTAGACGGGCGCCAGGACTGCAACGCCGCCGCCGCCGCGATCCTCGACGGCATCGCCGAACTCGACGCCGCCCACGGCATCACCGGTGACGTCGTCGTCCCCCTACAGCGTTCCTGCCGGCGAGCAGCCCACTGCCGTTGAAGGCGGGGTCTACCCGCTGCCGCTGAGCCAGGTGACCCGCACCGACGCCGGGTCGAACCCGACTCCCACCGGAGGACGGCCCCGCCGCCCCCGCAGCACCACCACCTGCATCACCTTCGCGATCACGAGGCGGCGGGTCGTGACCGGGTAGCCGTCCCACACTGCTCGCATCACGTCCATGTCCCCCGCGAGGACCAGCGGCGCCACCACGTCCACCTGCCCCAACTCGCCTATCTGAGCTTCCACTACCGCGAGTTTCGCCCGCAGCCGCGTGCCGCTGACCCGTACCTGCTCCCGATCGAGCACCCCGTCGGCGTAGTCAACGGCGACGGGGTGCTCGATCGGGAGCAGGTACGGGTCAGCGGCACGCGGCTGCGGGCGAAACTCGCGGTAGTGGAAGCTCAGATAGGCGAGTTGGGGCAGGT
>DATMJT010000432.1:0-6445 GCA_035553735.1 Pilimelia sp. | reverse complement strand
CGGCCCGCCGTCGAGGCCGTCGGGCGGCCCGCCGCCGGGGCCCGGCCGCCCGCCGGTGCGGGCGAACTCCTCGGCCAGGCCCACCAGGGCGGCCAGCGCCTCCCAGCGCTCCCGGGCCGCACCGCCCGGGGGCGGGGACGCCGGCTGCCAGCCGGTGGCCGACAGCGCCGCGACCACGGCCTCGGCCAGCGGGGCGTCCTCCGGCGTGGCGCGCACCGCCGAGCGCAGCGCCGCCATGGCGGCGCGCACCTCGCCGCGCTCGAAGAACCGCTCGGCGCCCTGCACCACGTACGGCACCCCGGCCTCGGCCAGCGCCTCCTCGTACGCCGCCGACTGGGCGTTGGTGCGGAACAGCACCGCGATCTCCCGTGGCGGCGTGCCGGCCCCGATCAGCTCCCGGCAGCGGGCCGCGACGGCCGCCGCCTCGGCCGGCTCGTCGGTGAAGATCCGCAGGTCCGGCTCCGGCCCCGGCGGCCGCTGACCCACCAGCTCCAGCCGCAGCCGCGCCTCGGCGCCGGCCGCCTGGCGGATCACCGCGTTGGCCAGGCCGACGATCTGCGGCGTCGAGCGGTAGTCGCGGACCAGCCGCACCACCGTCGCACCCCGCCGCTGCCGGGGGAAGTCGATGAGGTAGCCGGAGGTGGCCCCGGTGAACGAGTAGATCGTCTGGCTGGCGTCGCCGACCACGGTGAGGTCGTCGCGCCCGCCCAGCCAGACGTCCAGCAGCCGCTGCTGGAGCGGGTTGACGTCCTGGTACTCGTCGACGACGAAGTGGCGGTACTGCGCGTGGATCTGCTCGGCGACGTCCGGGTGCTCCTCGATGCCCCAGACCGCGGCGCGCAGCAGGTCCTCGAAGTCGATCACGCCCTGGGCGCGCTTGAGGGTCTCGTAGGCGGCGAACACCTCGGCCACCCGGGCCGGCTCGTGCGGCGTCTCCCGGCCCGCCTTGGCCGCGGCCACCGGGTACTCCCCCGGCTCGACGAGCGAGGACTTGGCCCACTCGATCTCCCCGGCCAGATCCCGCGCCGTGGTGCGGTCCGCCCGCAGCCCGGCCCGGGCGGCGGCCAGCGTGACCAGCCGCGCCTTGCTCTCCACCAGCTCCGGCATGGCCCGACCGGCCAGCAGCCGGGGCGCGAAGTAGCGCACCTGGCGCAGCGCCGCCGCGTGGAAGGTCCGGGCCTGGACCGCGCCCACACCGAACCCGGCCAGCCGCTCCCGCAGCTGCGCCGCGGCCCGCGCGGTGAACGTGACGGCCAGCACGTGCCGGGCGGCGATCTCGCCGGTGAGCACCCGGTACGCGATCCGCGAGGTGATCGCGCGGGTCTTGCCGGTGCCCGCGCCGGCCAGCACGCAGACCGGCCCGGCCGGGGCCGTCACGGCGGCCCGCTGCTCGGCGTCCAGCCCGGCCAGCACCCGGGCGACCGGCTCACTCACCACGGTTGTCCACCACGCCTGGAATCATGTCAGCCCGGTGGGACGTTGTGCCGGGCACGGCCGGCGACCGGCGCCGCCGCGAGACCTAGGGAGCGCCCGTGCTGACCATGTACTCCACGCCTTGGTGCGGCTACTGCCGCCGGCTGGCCGCGCAGCTCGACCGGGAGGGCATCGCCTACACGGTGACCGACATCGAGCGCGACGCCGCCGCGGCGGAGTACGTGAGGTCGGTCAACGGCGGCAACCAGACGGTGCCCACGGTGCTGTTCCCGGACGGGTCCGCCCTGACCAACCCCACCATCGTGCAGGTCAGGGAGCATCTGGCGAGGCTGTCAGCCAACCGGTGACCAGGAAGGCGGAGATCGAGGCGCTCGCGGGCAGCTCCAGGCGCACCCCGGGCTCGACCTCGACCGGCTGCCCGGCGTAGACCGCGGCCACCTGCCGCCGGCTGAACCAGCGGGCGTCGTGCACCTCCTGCCCGTCCACCGTCACGGGCTGGCCCGGGTCCGCCCGGGCGGTGAAGCCGAACATCAGCGAGGCGGGCAGGGGCCACGGCTGGCTGGCCAGGTACCGGATGTCCCAGACCCCCACGCCCGTCTCCTCGCGGACCTCGCGCTCGACGGTGGACTCCGCGGACTCGCCGGCCTCGACGAAGCCGGCCAGGCAGGCGAAGCGCCGGACCCCGACGCCGGCCCAGGCGCCGCTGTGCGCCAACAGGCAGCGTCCGTCGGGTCCGGGAAGCCCGTCGTGCACAAGCACGATCACCGCCGGGTCGGTGCGCGGCCACAGCTGCCGGCCGTCCGGGTCCACCCGGGCCCAGCCGCCCTGGACGGCCTCCGTGGGCCGCCCCGTGGCCGGCGAGTAGCGGTGGCCGCGGTGCCAGTTCGCCAGCGCCAGGCCGGTGGCGAACAGCTCCGCCTCCTCCGCCGGCAGCAGGTGGCCGGCGTCGCGCAGCGACACCGGCGCGGCCCCGTCCAGCGCCGGGTGCGCCCCCCGCACGGCGAACACCGGGGTCCGGTCGGCCGCCACCCCCAGGAAGTACCGCCCGCCGACGGGCACGGCCGGGGCGGCCACGGCCGGCAGCAGCACCAGCGACGGCCGGTCCGCGGCGGCCGGCGCCCCCGCGCCGGCGGCGACCAGCGCCCCCGGACCGGCCGGCACCCCCGGACCGGCCGGCACCCCCGGACCGGCGCCCGCCGGAGGCCCCTGGCCGGCGGGGCGGACCAGCGCGTGGCCCGCGTCGTCCAGCACCAGGACCTGGGCCCGGGCCCAGGCCCGCGCCAGCCAGGCGGGGTCGCCGCGGCGGTGCGCGGCCCGGTCGACGACGGACCGGGCCAGCGGCGGCCCGGGCGACGCCGGCCTCACGCCGCGTCGTCCGCAGCCCGCTCCACCGGGGCCAGGGCGGCGACCGGCGCCTCGATCCGGGCCACGTCGCCCAGCACCACGGCGGCCGCGCCCGCCGGGGCCAGGTAGCGGGCCGCTGCGGCGGCCACCTCCTCCCGGGTGACCTTCGCCAGCCGACCCGCGTACTCGACAAGCCAGTCCAGGCGCAGGCCGAAGCCGGCGTAGGTGCTGGCCAGGCCGGCGAGCCCCGCCTGGGTGGCCAGGCCCAGCTGGAGGGTTCCCAGGGCGTACTGGCGGGCCTGCTCCAGCTCGTCGACCTGCGGCGGCAGGCTGGCCAGTCGGCCCAGCTCGTACTGGGTCTCCAGCAGCGCCGGGCCCGTCACCTCGGTGGCCACCTCGGCCGCCACCACCAGCAGCGAGCCGGCCGCGGAGTGCTCCACCAGCGAGTGCGGCCCGTACGTGTAGCCCTTGTCCTCGCGGATGTTCTCCACCCAGCGGGACGAGAAGTAGCCGCCGAAGACGAGGTTCGCCAGCTGCAGTGCGGCGTGGTCCGGGTGGGTGCGGGGCACGGCCGGCAGGGCCAGCCGCAGCGACGACTGCACCGCGCCCGGGCGGTCCACCAGGCGCACCGGGCCCGCCGTCACCGGCGGCGCGGGCGGCAGGTCGGCGGCCCGCCCGGCCCCGCGCCAGTCACCGAGCGCCTGCTCCGCCGCGTCCAGCGCCTTCTCCGGTCGCACGTCGCCGACCAGCACCAGGGTTGCCCCGGCCGGACACACCCGGTCGGCGTGCAGGGCACGCAGAGCCGCCGGGCGCACCGCCTGCACCTGCTCGGGCTCCGGGGTCTGCACCGCGTAGGGGTGGCGGCCGTAGACCCGGCGCAGCAGCGCGGCGCGGGCCAGGTGGGCCGGCTGGCTGCGGGCCACCCGGATCCGGTCGGCGAGCAGCTCCCGCTCGGTGGCCACCTCCCCGGCCGGGTACGCCGCGCCGGTGAGCACCTCACCCAGCAGCCCGAGCAGCCGGTCCAGGCCGGAGACCAGCCCGTTGCCGGAGACGGCCAGCCAGTCCGGGTCCACCCCGGCGGACAGCCCGCCGCCCACCCGCTGCAGCTCCGCGGCGATCTCGACGGCCGTGTGCTGCGCCGTGCCGGAGAAGAACGCCTGCGACAGCAGGGCGGCCCGGGCCAGGTGGGCCCGCGGGAACGGCACCCGCAGCCGCACCTCCACCAGGGGCACCGACGGCCGGCGGATCGCCAGCACGGTCAGCCCGTTGCCCAGCGTGCGCTCGGCCGTCTTCGGCACGGTGAGCCGGCGCTGCGGCCCCAGCGACGGCAGCGTCTTGGCGGTCACTTCTGGCCTCCGGTGCGGCGCGCGGCCCGGCCGCCGCGCGAGCCCGCGGCCCGGCGTGCGGTCCGGTCGGCGCTCCGGCCCCGGTCGGCGGCGCCGGGTAGCGCCTCCAGGGTCGCGCGGCGGTGCGGCCGCAGGGCCGCGGCCGCGGCCACGATCTGCGCCTCGCTCACCTCGGCGACCAGCCGGGGCAGCGAGTTGATCAGCTCCGGGGTGCCGCGCTGCTGCTCCAGTACCGCCATCCGCAGCGCCCGGCCCAGCACCGCGTCGGCGTCCCGCAGCAGGTGCGCGGCCATCCGGGCCTGGGTGCGGGCCAGCTCCCCCGGCTTGAGCCCGTCGGTGGCCAGCCGCTCCAGCTCCTCGTCCACGGTGCGCAACACCTTGTCGACGTCGCCGCCGGGCGGCAGGTGGCACTGCACGACCAGGGCGGTCGGGTCGCGGACCTCGTACGGCTCGCCCATGAAGCCGAGGTAGCCGCCGACGTTGGTCACCGAACGGTCGGTGAGCACCAGCCGCTCCGCCAGCCGGGAGGCGTCGCCGTCGGTGAGCACCTCCGCCAGCACCACGTAGGGCAGGTAGCCGGCGAAGTCCGCGACCGGGTCGGGCACCCGCCAGGCGGCGGCGACGGCCGGCAGCGGAGCCAGCGCGTCGGTGTACGCCGCCCGGCGCTCCTGGGTCAGGTCGGGCTCGGCGAAGTCCGGCCGGGGCGGGGCGGGGCGGGCCTCGACGTCGCCGAAGTGCCGCTCGATCAGCCCGGTGGCCTCCGCCACGTCCAGGTCGCCCGCCACCGAGAGCACGGCGTTGCCGCAGGCGTAGTAGCGCCGGAAGAACTCCGCCGCGTCGGCCACGGTGGCGCTCTCCAGGTCGTCGAAGGAGCCGTAACCGTCGTGCGCGTTGGGGAAGGTGTCGAACATGACCGCCGGCAGCCGCAGCCACGGAAAGCCGCCGTACGGGCGGTTCAGCACGTTGACCCGGATCTCCTCCTTGACCACGTCGACCTGGTTGCGCAGGTTCTCCTCCGTGAGCCGCGGGGCCCGCATCCGGTCGGCCTCCAGGAACAACGCCCGCTCCAGGGCGTTGCTGGGCAGCATCTCGAAGTAGTCGGTGTAGTCGAAGTGGGTGGATCCGTTGAAGGTGCCGCCCGAGCCCTGGACATGGCGGAAGTGCGCGAGCTTCTCCAGATTCTCCGAGCCCTGGAACATCAGGTGCTCGAAGAGGTGGGCGAAGCCGGTGCGGCCCTGCGGCTCGGAGCGGATGCCCACGTCGTACACGACTGCGACGCCGACCACCGGGGCGCTGCGGTCCGGCGCGAGCACCACCCGCAGGCCGTTGGGCAGGGTGAACCGCTCGACCGGATACCTCGTGGCGGGAACCTTGAGGGCGGGCTGTTTCGTACGCCGGGACACGGATCGACCCTAGCGTGTCGCGGCGTCAGGCGACCCGCACGGAGGCCAGTACCTCGTCCACCACCCGGTCGAACTGGCGGTGGGTGTCGGGGATCGACACGTACAGCACCGCGGCGTCGGGTCGGCCCACGTCGATGCAGGCCACCCCCGCCAGTTCACTCGTGGCCTCCAGCCCGTCCTGGCGGAAGTGCAGGCGGAAGATGGTGACCCAGGCCGGGCGGCCGCCGAGCACCGTGCGCTCGTCGCGCAGCAGCTGCATCCGGTTGGGCTGCGGATAGTACTCGGCGCGTACGTCGGCGGCCACCTGCCGGCCGACGCACTCCAGATTCAGCTGCAGGCCGTCGTTGTCGGCGGCGGGCACGGAGCCGGACAGGATCGAGGCGAGGTACTGACCGCCGCTGTACCGCTCCGTGACGAAGTACTGGCCGACGCCGTACGCCACCTCCAGCGTGCCGGCCCGCCACACCCGATCCCACGGCCGCCACGGCTCGCCGTAGGCCCGGTAGGAGATGCCGGTCCTGCGGTCCACCGTGCGGGGCCCGGACGGTGCCGGCCCCGGCCGTGGCGCAGAGGGCTCCGGGGCCGCCGTGACGGTCGGCGGGGGACACAGCCGGGCCAGCGGCGGTCGCACGTCGACCGCGGCCTTGGGCCGGGCCCGGAACGGCTCGTCCCCGCCGCCCAGCGTCACCGCGAGCACCACGGCCAGGCCTGCGGCGACGATCGCGCCGGCCACGCCACCGAACACCAGCAGGCGCCGGCGGTGCGCGGGACCGTCCGGGCCCGACCCCAGCCCCGAGCGCCCGGCCGGTCCAGGCGCACCGGGCTCGCCGGGCCAACCGGGTCCGCCGGAGACCGGCCCACCTGACGAGCCGGGCCCGCCGGAGACCGGCCCACCGGACGAGCCAGGCCCGACGAACC
>DATMJT010000431.1:0-4150 GCA_035553735.1 Pilimelia sp. | reverse complement strand
CGTCCGGGCCGGGGGTGCTCGGCAGGCGGCGGGGCGCAGCCGGTCGACGGGGCGAGGAGCCCAACCGCCGCCAGCCCCGCGACCAGCGTACGGACGCGCACGCCACCGACTGTAAGGACGGTGGACAATTACGGCGACGTCCAGCCGGTCGCGCTTGTCCCTCGTTCGGGTGAGGGGAACCCGACCGTTTCGTAGCCATTCGCGCGGAGCGGTAGGAGCTATGGTCTGGGCCATGCGCGACGAGTACGTGGACCCGAGCGGCAACACCCAGCAGTTCCGGGCGTTCGCCCTGGCCGAGGAGCCGCCCCCGAGCCGCCCGGTGCCCACCGGGCTGTTGGTCACCGGGGTGCTGATGATCCTCGGCGCGGTGGCCGCCGTCGCCTGGCTCGCTCTGGGCTGAGGTACGGTCCGGTGCCGCCGGCGGCACCGGACCCGTCACTCCTGCTCGTCGTCGTCCAGCCGGGCCAGCCAGGTGGCGAACCGCTCGATCGGCGTCTCGAACTCGGGATTCAGGTCCACGAAGTCGCGCAGCCGCTCGGCCAGCCACTCCAGCGACACGGTCTCCTCGCCGCGACGCTCGGCCAGCTCCTCCAGGCCCCGGTCGGTGAAGTACACGGCTCAGCTCCTGGGCAGCGCGGCCTCGACGAGGGCGCCCTGCTCGATGTCGTGCAGCTTCGTCGACCCGCCCGCGGGCGCCGCGGCGGCCGGGCGGGAGATCCGCCGCAGCCGCACGCCGTCCAGGTGCTCCAGCAGGTTGAGCGCGATGTACGACCAGGCCCCCTGGTTCGCCGGCTCCTCCTGCACCCAGGCGAAGTCCTCGGCGTGCGGGAACTCGGCCAGCGCGGCCCGGATCTCCGGCACCGGCAGCGGGTAGAGCTGCTCCAACCGGATGATCACGGTATCCGTCGGGGCACCCGCGGCGACCCGCTCGGCGCGCGCCTGGATGAGGTCGTAGTAGACCTTGCCGGAGCACAGCAGCACCCGTCGGACGTCCCGCGGCGCCAGCGGCGCCCCGTTGACGCCGGCGTCGCCCAGCACCGGCCGGAACCCGCCCTCGGTGAAGTCCGCCACCGCCGACACGCACAGCCGGTGCCGCAGCAGGGACTTGGGCGTGAAGACCACCAGCGGCTTGCGCTTGGCCGACAGGGCCTGGCGGCGCAGCAGGTGGAAGTAGTTCGCCGGGGTGGTCGGGATGGCCACCCGCATGTTGTCCTCGGCGCACAGCTGCAGGTAGCGCTCGGGGCGTCCGGAGGTGTGGTCCGGGCCCTGGCCCTCGTGGCCGTGCGGCAGCAGGATCACCAGCGAGGACTGCTGGCCCCACTTCACCTCCCCGGAGGAGACGAACTCGTCCACGATGGACTGCGCGCCGTTGGCGAAGTCGCCGAACTGGGCCTCCCACAGCACCAGCGCGTCCGGGTTCTCCACCGAGTAGCCGTACTCGAAGCCCATGGCGGCGTACTCGGACAGCAGCGAGTCGTGCGCGAAGAACCGCGCGGGGTTCTTCGCGACGGTGGCCAGGGGCAGGAAGTCGGCCCCGGTGCGCGAGTCCACCACGGCGGCGTGCCGCTGCACGAAGGTGCCGCGCCGCGAGTCCTGCCCGGCCAGTCGCACGGTGATGCCCTCGGCGAGCAGCGAGCCGAACGCGATGATCTCGCCGAAGCCCCAGTCGATGTTGCCCTCGACGGCCATCTTGGCCCGCCGCTCCAGCAGCTGCTGGATGCGCTTGTGCGGGGTGAAGCCGTCCGGCAGCGACACGTGGGCCTCGCCGACCGCGCGCACCACCGCCGCGTCGACCGCCGTGGCCACCTGCGGCTCGGGCTCCGGCTCACGCAGCCGCGCCCGGGTGCGGGCGGGGGAGGCGGCCGCGTCCCGGGTGGCCTTGAAGACCATCTCCAGCTGCTGCTGGTAGTCGCGCAGCAGCTCCTCGGCCTCCTCCACGGTGATGTCGCCGCGGCCGATCAGCTCCTCGGTGTAGAGCTTGCGGACGCTGCGCTTGGTGTCGATGATCGCGTACATCAGCGGGTTGGTCATCGACGGGTCGTCGCCCTCGTTGTGCCCGCGCCGCCGGTAGCACACCAGGTCGATGACCACGTCCTTGTTGAACGCCTGGCGGTACTCGAACGCCAGCCGGGCCACCCGCACGACGGCCTCCGGGTCGTCGCCGTTGACGTGGAAGATCGGCGCCTGGATCATCCGCGCCACGTCGGTGGAGTACAGCGACGAGCGGCTGTACTCCGGGGCGGTGGTGAAGCCGACCTGGTTGTTGACCACCACGTGCACCGAGCCGCCGGTGCGGTAGCCGCGCAGCTGGGAAAGGTTCAGCGTCTCGGCCACCACGCCCTGGCCGGCGAACGCGGCGTCGCCGTGCACCAGCACCGGCAGCACGGTGTAGCCCTCCAGGCCCAGGTCGAGCCGGTCCTGCTTGGCCCGCACGATGCCCTCCAGCACCGGGTCCACGGCCTCCAGGTGGGACGGGTTGGCCACCAGCGACACGGTGGTCGCGTGCTCGCCGTCGGGCGTGGAGAACTTGCCGGTCATGCCCAGGTGGTACTTGACGTCCCCGGAACCGTGCGCGGACTTGGGGTCCAGGTGCCCCTCGAACTCCGAGAAGATCTTCTCGTACGGCTTGCCGACGATGTTGGCCAGCACGTTGAGCCGGCCCCGGTGCGCCATGCCGATGACGACCTCGTCCAGCTCGCCCTCGGCGGCGGCCTGGAGCACCTCGTCCAGCAGCGGGATCAGCGACTCGCCGCCCTCCAGGGAGAAGCGCTTCTGGCCGACGTACTTGGTCTGCAGGAAGGTCTCGAACGCCTCGGCCGCGTTGAGCCGGTTGAGCACGTGCTTCTGGGCGTCGTGGTCGAGCTTCTCGTACCGGCGCTCGATCCGCTCCTGGATCCAGCGCCGCTCCTCCGGGTCCTGGATGTGCATGTACTCGATGCCGACCCGGCGGCAGTACGAGTCGCGCAGCACGCCCAGGATCTCGCGCAGCTTCATCTTGCGCCGGCCGGCGAAGCCGTCCACGGGGAAGTAGCGGTCCAGGTCCCACAGGGTCAGCCCGTGCTGGAGCACGTCCAGGTCCGGGTGCTTGCGGATCTTGAACTCGAGCGGGTCGGTGTCGGCCATCAGGTGCCCGCGCACCCGGTAGGCGTGGATCAGCTCGATCACCCGGGCGGTCTTGTCGATCTGCCCCTCGGAGGTCACCGCCACGTCGCGCACCCAGCGCACGGGCTCGTACGGGATGCGCAGCGACGTGAAGATCTCGTCGTAGAAGCCGCGCTCGCCGAGCAGCAGCTCGTGCACCACCTTCAGGAACTCCCCGGACTGCGCGCCCTGGATGATCCGGTGGTCGTACGTGCTGGTCAGTGTGATGATCTTACTGATGCCCAGCTCGGCCAGCTTCTCGTCGGACATGCCGGCGTACGGCGCCGGGTGCTCCATCGCGCCGACCCCGATGATCGCGCCCTGGCCCTGCATGAGCCGCGGGATCGAGTGCACCGTGCCGATGCCGCCGGGGTTGGTCAGCGAGATGGTGGTGCCGGCGTAGTCCTCCATGGTCAGCTCGCCGCGCCGGGCCCGCCGGATGACGTCCTCGTACGCCTGCCAGAACTGCCGGAAGTCCATCTGCTCGGTGGCCTTGACCGACGGCACCACCAGCATCCGGGAGCCGTCCGGCTTGGCCAGGTCGATGGCGATGCCCAGGTTGACGTGCTCCGGCTCGACCACCGCCGGCTTGCCGTCGACCTCCGCGTACGCCTTGTTCATCTCGGGGTGCTCGGCCAGCGCCTTGATCAGGGCGTACCCGATCAGGTGGGTGAAGCTCACCTTGCCGCCCCGGCCCCGGGCGAGATGGTTGTTGATCACTATGCGGTTATCGGACAGCAGCTTCGCCGGTACGGCGCGCACGCTGGTGGCCGTGGGTACGGCCAGCGAGGCGTCCATGTTCTGCACGATCCGGGCCGCGACGCCGCGCAGCGTGGTGGCCTTGCCCCCGGTGGGCGCGGCGGGCCGCGGCGCGGCGCCACCGCGCGCGGCCCCGGTGCCCGCAGCCCCGGCCGGCGCGGGCGATCCGCCGGCGCGCGGCCCGTCGCCCGCGGCGGCGCCCTCGCGATCGGTGTCACCGGTGCCGGCGGCGGGGCGGGCCCGATCGCCT
>DATMJT010000430.1:0-5377 GCA_035553735.1 Pilimelia sp. | reverse complement strand
GCCGCGGGTACGGCGACGACGCCCGGCCGGGTGGCCAGGACGCCGGAGCTCGCCGGTGGGCCCACCGGGCCGGAGGACGGCGCCGCACTGGTCGCCTCGGTGCTCGACGAGGCGGCGTCGGACAGCAGCGTCGGCGCGAGGCCGGGTACCGGCTGGACTGCCGCGGTGACGGCACCCACCGACGCGGGGAACGGGTCGACGGCCGGCTCCTCGGCGGCCTGGGCCGCGCTGGCGGACAGCAGCCAGGCCGCTGTCGCGAAGCCGGCCAGGACGAGGGTACGCAGACCGAGCCGCACGCCGGCCCGGTCACAGCCGAGCCCGGTCCGCGACGCCGGCGTCTGGAGCGACGGCAGCCGCCGCGGGGACCGGCCGGTCGGCGGGTGCACCGGTCGCGCGGCCGCGCGCCCAGGGCGCTCGACGTGCCACCGGAGCATGTCCACCTCTCGTCCTGCCGACCTGTCGATGCGGTGCGCGGTCCTCCCTCGGGAGAACTGCGCCAATTCACGTACCGAACAGACCAACGAGGAGCGGAGGCGACAGATACGGACCCTTGTGGCAACGGTGGATAGGACGCCGAGAACGGTCGGCCGACCCACTCGCGACCAGCGGAGTCAGGGCAGCGGAGTCAGGGCAGCGGAGTGAGCCGACTGCGTGGACCGGCCCGCAGCACCCCGGAGGGCAGCTCCCGGCCCACCACGTCCTGGGCCAGCGCGGCCGCCTCGATCAGGGCGTCCAGGTCGACGCCGGTGGCGATGCCCAGGTCGTGCAGCATGTGTACGACCTCCTCGGTGGCCACGTTGCCGCTGGCGCCCGGCGCGTACGGGCAGCCGCCGAGCCCGCCGACGGCCGCGTCGAACTCGGTCACCCCCAGCTCCAGCGCCGTCAGCACGTTGGCCAGTGCGGTGCCCCGGGTGTTGTGGAAGTGCAGCAGCAGCGGGGTGTCCGGGTGCCGGTCGCGGACCAGCGGCACCAGGTCGCGCACCCGGCGCGGGGTGGCCATCCCGGTGGTGTCGCCGAACGCGATCCGGTCCGCCCCGTCGGCCAGCACCCGGTCCACGATGCCCGCCACCCGGCCCGGGTCGATGTCGCCCTCGTACGGGCACCCGAAGCTGGTCGCCACGATCACCTCCACCGTGGCGCCGGCGTCGTGTACCTGCCCGATCAGCGCGGCGATGTCGTCCAGCGACTCGGCGGTGCCCCGGTTGACGTTGCGGCGGTTGTGCGTGTCGCTGGCCGACACCACCACCTCGATCTCCCGGAAGCCGGCCGCCAGCGCCCGCTGCGCCCCCCGGGAGTTGGGTACCAGGGCCGAGTAGCGCACGCCGGGCGCCTTGCTGGCCCGGGCCCACACCTCGTCGGCGTCGGCCATCTGCGGGACGGCCTTCGGGTGCACGAAGGACACGGCCTCGATGCGCCGCACGCCCGTGCCGGCGAGCGTGTCCAGCAGGCGCACCTTGGCCTCGGTGGGCACCGGCGCCTCGTTCTGCAGGCCGTCGCGCGGCCCGACCTCGCGGATGGACACCGAATCCGGCAGCTGCACCATGCTCCCCCTCCTCCGTGGCCGGCGGGTCTGCCGGTGTGGACGGCCGGTCAGCGCATCCGGCCGACGATGCCGGTGTCGTAGTCGCCGGAGATGAACTCGTCGTTGTCCAGCAGCTCGGCGAAGAACGGCAGGTTGTGCTTGGGCCCGGCGATCTGGAACCCGGCGACCGCGGCCCGGGCGCGCACCAGTGCCTCGGCGCGGTCGGCCCCGTACACGATCAGCTTCGCCATCAGCGAGTCGTAGAACGGCGTCACCGTGGTGCCGGCCGCGTAGCCGGAGTCCACCCGTACCCCGTCGCCGGTGGGCTCCACCCAGGTCGTGATCGCCCCGGGGCCGGGCAGGAACCGCTTCGGGTCCTCGGCGTTGACCCGCAGCTCGATCGCGTGCCCACGCGGGGCCAGCCGGTCCGGGTCGAACGTGGGCGCCAGGCCGCTGGCCACCCGTAGCTGCTCCTCCACCAGGTCCACCCCGTAGACCAGCTCGGTCACCGGGTGCTCCACCTGGAGCCGGGTGTTCATCTCCAGGAAGAAGAACTCGCCGGTGCCGGGGTCGAACAGGCACTCCACCGTGCCGGCGTTGCGGTAGCCCACCGCCTCGCCGGCGCGCACCGCCGCGGCCAGCAGCGCGGCGCGCCGGCCCTCGGACAGCGCCGGGGACGGCGTCTCCTCCACCAGCTTCTGGTTGCGCCGCTGCACCGAGCACTCCCGCTCCCCCAGCGCCACGACCCGCCCGTCGGCCAGCCCGAGGATCTGCACCTCCACGTGCCGCACCCGGGGGAAGTAGCGCTCCAGCAGCACCGAGCCGTCGCCGAACATGCGCTCGGCGAAGCCGCGCACCTTGTCGTACTCGACGCGCAGCGCGGCCTCGTCGGCGGCCACGGCCATCCCCATGCCGCCGCCGCCGGCGGCGGCCTTGACCATCACCGGGTAGCCGATGTCGGCCACCGCGGCCAGCGCCGCGTCGAGGTCGGCCGCCGGGTCGGCGGTGCCGGGCGCCACCGGCACGCCGGCCGCGGCCATCAGGTTCCGCGCATTGATCTTGTCGCCCATCGCGGTGATCGCCTCGGCGGACGGGCCGACCCAGACCAGGCCGTTGGCCTGCACCGCGCGGGCGAAGTCGGCTTTCTCCGACAGGAAGCCGTAGCCCGGGTGCACCGCCTGCGCACCGGTGGACTTGGCCGCGGCCAGGATCGCCTCGGCGTTGCGGTAGCTCTGCGCCGGGTTGGCGGGCCCCACGCAGACCGCCTCGTCGGCCTCGGCCACGAACGGCAGCCCCGCGTCGGCCTCCGAGTGCACGGCGACAGCTCGCACGCCCAACCGGCGGGCGGTCCGGATCACCCGCCGGGCGATCTCGCCGCGGTTCGCCACCAGCACCGACTCGATCATTCTCTCCCCTTTGGGTCGTCGTGGTGTGGTCGTCGTGGTGTGGTCGTCAGCCCAGCAGCGCGGCCAGCGCGGCCGCGCGCAGCAGGGTGGCGCGGCGCTGCCGGTCGACCGCGCCGCCGAGGAACGGGGTGGAGTTCATCAGGCCGAATGCCGCGTGGGCCAGCACCCGCGCCTCCTCGGCGACCAGCTCCGGCCGCAGCCGGGTGAGCACCTGGACCCACTCCTCCACGTAGAGCCGCTGCAACCGGCGGATCTGCCGGCGCGGCTCCTCCGGCAGCCGGTCCAGCTCGTGCAGGTGCAGGGCGATGACGGCGGGGTTGGCCAGGGCGAACTCGACGTGGAAGTCGACCAGCGACTCCAGCGCCGCGCGGGCGTCGTCGCGGTGTCGCTCGGTGCGGCTGCGGCCGCCGGCCAGCAGGCTCTCGCTGACCGGGATCAGCGCCGCGGCGAGCATCGCCTCCTTGCCGGCGAAGTGGTGGTAGAGCGCCGGGCCGGTGACCCCGGCCGCCGAGCCCACGTCGTCCATGGACACGCCGTGGTAGCCGCGGGCGGCGAACAGGCCCACGGCGATCTGCAGGATCTCCTCCCGGCGGGTACGGCGCCGGCCGGGCGCGTCGGTCGCGTCCGCCCCGCCCGTTCCCTGCTGCTCCACCGTCACCCGGTCAACCTCACCACGTCGCACCGCCCCGGCCGGCTCGCCCCGTGCCGGTCACCACCCTGAACCAGCGTCGCCGGGCGCGACCGCCGCGCCGCGGTGACGCGCCGGCCCCGGCCGCGCCGGGGCGCGGTGCGCCCCGGGCGCGGCGACGCCTGAACGATCGTTCATCTGCCGGATACTGTCTATCAGATCGCCTCGTCGGCATCCAGGCCGTACTCCGCCCGCAGTGCGGCCGACTCCTCCTCGCGGCCCAGCCGGGCCAGCGCCTCGGCCAGCAGCCAGGCCGCCTGCGGCAGCGGATCGGCGTCCCGCGGCAGCCCGGCCAGCACGCTACGCAGCACCGGCTCGGCCTCCCGCGGCCGGTCCAGGCGCAGCAGCACCTCGCCGAGCAGCAGCTCGGCCAGGAACGCCTCGCCGAACGCCTCGATGGAGCGCAGCGCCGCCGGACGCCGAGCCGCCCGGGTGCCGTCCGCCCGGGTGCCGTCCGCCGGGGCGCCCTCCGCCGGGTCGGCGGGCACCGGCGGCACGGTCAGCCGGACCGCCGCGGCGTCGGCGTCGGCCAGGGCGGCCAGCGCCGCGTCCAGGTCACCGGCCCACCGCAGCGCCAGCGCCCGCCGGCGGAGGACCCGCAGCTCGGCGAGGGGCAGCCCGGCGGCGCGGTATGCCTCGGCCGCCGCGTGGAACCGCGCGGCGGCCAGCGCGTCGCGGTCCAGCCCGTAGAGCAGTTCCCCCGCCTCCTCGTGCATCTGGCCGCGGCCCGGCAGGTTGTCGAACCCGTCCAGGTTCGCCGCCACCTGGTCGAGCAGGGCCAGGGCCGCGTCGTGCTCCCCCAGCTCCCGGTAGCTCGCCGAGAGCAGGTACCGGCACCGGTCCGCCGCCTCCTGCGCACCCAGCGCGGCGAGCGCACCGACCGCCTCCTCGCCGGCCTCCGCCGCCTCCAGCGGCCGACCGGCCTCGTGGTAGGCGCTGGCCAGTTCCATCCGGGCGAACGCCGCTCCTTCCGCCAGGTCCGACTCGGTGCACACGGCGACCACCTCGACGAAGTCGGCCACCGCGTCGGCGGGGCGGCCCGCCGCGCACAGCGCCCGGCCCCGGGCCAGGCGCGGCTCCAGCGAGGCCGGTCCCGGCGGGGCCGCGTCGACCGCGGCGTCCAGCGCTGCCAGCGCCTCGTCCGGCCCGTCGGCGTGCACGGCGCGCGCGTAGAGCAGCCAGGCCGTCGGCAGCCGGTCGCCGCCCAGCCGCCGGTAGCGGTCCAGGGCCTCGCGCGCCGCCGCGCGGAACTCCTCGGTGCGCTCCAGCTCGGCCAGGCAGTGCGCCCGGCGCAGCAGCACGTCCGCCTCCAGGTGCGGCTCGGCGGCCTCGGCCGCGTCCGCCGCCGCCTCGTCGAGCGCGGCCAGCGCGGCGGCGGGGTCGCCGGAGGCGGCCAGCACCATGCCGGTACGCAGCCGCGCGCCGGCCCGGCGCGCCGGCGACCCGTGCGCCGCCAGGAACTGCGAGCTCGCGGCCAACAGCGGCCCGCCCTCCTCGTGCCGGCCGGTCAGGCACAGCAGCGCACCGAGCCGGCCGAGCGCCACCTGGGCGGCCGGCTCGTCGCCGGCCTCGCGGTAGCCGCGGGCGGCGTCCCGCCACGCCTGCTCGGCCCCGCGGTAGTCCCGCGCGTCGACCAGCTCCGCGCCGCGCGCGTCGGTGCGCCTGGCGACCAGCAGCGGCGGCAGCCCGACCGCGGGGTACCGCTCGTCGAACACCCGCCGGACCTCCCGGGCCAGGGCGCCGGCGTCGGCGCGGTCGTAC
>DATMJT010000429.1:0-4553 GCA_035553735.1 Pilimelia sp. | reverse complement strand
CATTCTGGCCAACGCGGACGTCACCGAGCTGTTCGCGCTGATCGATGCCGATCCCGACCTCGGCGACGCCGGGGTTGCGGTCCCCGCGGGGAGGGGCACGGATGGCCGATGAGACCGAACTCGTCGCCTACCTGCGGCGGGCGACGGCCAAGCTGCAGGCGACCCGGCAGCGGCTGCGCGCGGTCACCGAGGCGGCGCACGAGCCCGTCGCGGTCGTCGCGATGGGCTGCCGCTTCCCCGGCGGGGTGCGCGGCCCGGAGGACCTGTGGCGGCTGGTGGTCGAGGAGACCGACGCGGTCGGCGGGTTCCCCGACGACCGGGGCTGGGACCTCGCCGCGCTGTTCGATCCCGAGCCCGGCGTGCCCGGCCGCACGTACGCCACCGGCGGCGGCTTCCTCGACGACCCGTACCAGTTCGACCCCGTGTTCTTCGGCATCAGCCCGCGCGAGGCGGCCGCCATGGACCCGCAGCAGCGGCTGCTGCTGGAGGTGTCCTGGGAGCTGCTGGAGCGCGCGGGCATCGACCCGGAGTCGCTGCGCGGCAGCGCCACCGGGGTCTTCGTGGGCGCCATGGGCGGCGAGTACGGGCCGCGGCTGGGGGAGGCCGACGAGCAGGCCGCCGGCTACGTGCTGACCGGCACCTCGCTCAGCGTCGCCTCCGGCCGGCTGGCGTTCCGGTACGGCCTGCACGGCCCGGCGGTCACCGTGGACACCGCCTGCTCGTCCTCGCTGGTGGCGGTGCACCAGGCGGTGCGCTCGCTGCGGCAGCGCGAGTGCCACCTCGCCCTGGCCGGCGGCGCCACCGTGCTGACCTCGCCCGGGGTGTTCGTGGAGTTCGCCCAGCAGCGCGGCCTGTCCCGCGACGGCCGGTGCAGGTCCTACGCCGCCGCCGCGGACGGCACCGGCTGGGCCGAGGGGGTCGGCCTGCTGCTGCTAGAGCGGCTGTCCGACGCCCGCCGCCACGGGCACCCGGTGCTGGCCGTGGTGCGCGGCAGCGCGGTCAACTCCGACGGGGCGAGCAACGGGCTCACCGCGCCGAGCGGCCCGGCACAGCAGCGGCTCATCGCCGCCGCGCTCGCCGACGCCCGGCTCGGCGCGGCCGAGGTGGACCTGGTCGAGGGGCACGGCACCGGCACCACCCTCGGCGACCCGATCGAGGTGGAGGCGCTGCGCGCCGGCTACGCCGAGCGCCCGGCCGACCGGCCGCTGTGGCTGGGGTCGCTGAAGTCGAACCTCGGCCACGCCCAGGCGGCGGCCGGCGTCGGCGGGGTGATCAAGGCCGTGATGGCGCTGCGGCACGGCGTCCTGCCGCGCACCCTGCACGTCGACCGGCCCACCCCGCAGGTGGACTGGGCGACCGGGCCGGTGCGGCTGCTGACCGAGGCCAGGCCGTGGCCGGACACGGGGGCACCGCGGCGGGCCGCGGTCTCCGCCTTCGGCATCAGCGGCACCAACGCCCACGTGATCCTGGAGCAGGCCGACGAACCGGCTGCGGAGCCCGGCGCGGTGTCGCGCGGCGCGGGCGGGCCCGGTGCGGCCGCCAGCCCCGCCGGTGCGGCCGCCGGCTCCGCCGGTGCGGCCGCCGGGCCCGTGGCGGTGGCCGCCGGGCCGGTGCCCATCGTGCTGTCCGCCGCGACTCCGGCCGCCCTGCGCCGACACGCGGCGGACCTGGCCGCGCACCTGCGCGCCCACCCGGAGGTTCCCCTGGCCGACGTGGCGTTCACCCTGGCGGTGGGCCGGGCCGCGCACCGCTACCGCCGGGCCTTCCCCGCCGCCGACCGGGAGGAGCTGCTCACCCGACTGTCCACCCCGGAGGAGCCGGGCACCGCGGCGCCGGTGGTGTTCGCGTTCGACGCCGGCCTGCCCGACGCCGACGCGCGCCTGGCCGGGCTGCTCGCGGCCGAGCCCGCCGCGGCCGCCTTCGCCGCCGAGTGCGACCCTGCCGAGCCGGCGTTCACCCTGCTGTACGCCGAGGCCCGGCTGCGGTGCGCCTGGGGCCTGACGCCCCGGGCCGCGTACGCGTGTCCCCGGTCCATCGGCATCGCCTACGCGGTGGCCGGCGGGTGCGACGTCGCGGCGGCCCGCCGGGTGTGGCAGGACCCGGGCGCCACCGTCGAGCCCGCCCGGCTGGCCTTCCCGGTGCGCCCGCTGGCCGAGCGGCCCTCCGACGCGGTGACCCTGGCAGCCGAGCCGCCGGTGGAGTCGCTGTGCCGGGCCTGGGCCGCGGGGGCCACCCCGGACTGGGCGGCGGTCTTCGCGCACCGGCCCGCCCGGCGGGTGCTGCTGCCCACGTACCCGTTCCAGACCGCCGCGTACCGGCTCGACCCCCCGCCCAACCGCCCGGCCGTCGGGGCCGCCGACCCGCCGGCCGCGGTGACCGCGCAGACCCGCGAGCTGGCCGTGACCGGCACCGAGCCGTTCCTGGCCGACCACGTGGTCCGCGGCGTGCCGACGCTCTCGGCCGCCGCGGCCGTGCTGCTCGGGCTCGCGTCGCTGCGCGCGCTGGACCCGGGCGTCGGCGGGCTGCGGCAGGTCACGTTCGCGCGCCCGTACGAGGTGCCCGGACCGCGGACCCTGTCGGTGTCCGCCCGCACCACGGACGGCGGCCGGTTCGAGATCACCGGTGCCGACGGCGTCGCCTACTGCACGGGCGCCGCACTCACCGGTCCGGTGCCGCCCGCCGACGCCCCGCTCGCCGAGGGCCCGCTCGCCGAGGGCCCGGGCGCCGACCCGATCACCCCGACCACCGGCCCCGGGACCACGGTGGTCGGGCACGCGCGCTGCTACGCGCTGCTGAGCGCGGGCGGCCTGGACTACGGGCCCGGGCTGCGCGGCCTGCGGGCGGTCACCCTCGGCGAGGGCGCGGCCGTGGCCGACCTCGCGCCGCCCGCGGAGGGCACCGACTTCGCCCGCCGCGCGGCCGTGCTGGACCTGGCCATCCAGGCGGCGGCCGTCGCCGCCCTGCACACCGCGGAGCCCGGCACCCTGCTGCTGCCGGTCGCGGTGGACACCGTCGCGGTGGACGGCCCGGTGGCTGCCGCCGCCACCGCGGTGCTGCGCACGGCCCGCACCGCCGGCGGGGTGCGGGCGGACATCAGGGTGCTGGACCGGTCCGGGGTGACGCTGGCCCGCCTCGACGGGGTCGTCCTGCGCGCCGTCGGCGACCGCGGCGCCGCCGTGGCCGCGGGGGACGGCGCCGCCGTGGCGGCGGGCGACCGCGGCGCTGCCCTGGTCGCCCGGTACTGGGCACCCGGCCCGCCCGCGCCGCCGCCGGCCGCGCCGCTGCCGGGCACCTGCCTGGTGCTCGGGGACACCGCGCCGCCCGGCGTGGGCGAGCGGGTCGTCACCGTGGCCGCGGGGGCGGGCTTCCGCCGCGTGCACCGGCTGCGGTACGAGATCGCGCCGGGGCGCGCCGACGACTACGCCCGGCTGCTGACCGCGCTGGCCCGCGACGGCCTGCGCCCGGACCGGGTGCTGCACACCTGGGCACGCGGCGCCGACCCGGACACGGTGACCGACGGCGACCTCGACCGCGGCGTGCGCGCCCTGCTGCACCTGTGCCGGGCCCTGCTGGCGACCGCGCCCACCGGGCCGGTGCGCATCGTTGTGGCCCACGACGGGGCACCGTCCGCGCTGGGCCTGGACGGGTTCGCCCGCACCGCGCTCGCCGAGGACCCACGTCTGCGGATCAGCGTCGTAGAGGGCCCGGACGCGGTGCTGCCGGCCGAGTTCTCCGCGACCGACCCGGTGGTGCGCTACCGCGACGGCGTGCGGCAGCTGCGGCGGTACCGCGACGTCACCGCCGAGAGCACCGGCTGGACCCCGCGCGACGGCGGCGTGTACCTGGTCACCGGCGGCGCGGGCGGGGTCGGCCTGCGCATCGCCGCCGGGCTCGCCGCGCGGGCCCACGTCCACCTGGTGCTGGTCGGCCGCGCGGCCGAGCCGGCGGCGCGGGCGCGCGCCGCGATCGACGACCTGGCGACCCGGGCCCGGTCGGTGACCTACCGCGCGGCGGACGTGGCCGACCCGGCCCAGGCAGCGGCCCTGGTCGCCGAGGTCCGGGCGGCGCACGGGGCGATCACCGGGGTGGTGCACGCCGCCGGGGTGCTGCGTGACGCGCTGCTGGCGGACACCACCGACGCGCACCTCGACGCGGTGCTGGCGCCGAAGGTGCGCGCCGCCGCGGCGCTGGCCGCCGCGACCCGCGACGAGCCGCTGGAGTTCTTCGCCCTGTTCACCTCGGTGGCCGGGGTCGTGGGCAACCCGGGCCAGGCGGGCTACGCGTACGCCAACGCGGTGCTGGACGCCCTGGCCGAGCGGCGTGCCTCCTCCGACGCACCCGGGCACACCGTCGCGCTAGCCTGGCCGCGCTGGCGGGCCGGCGGAATGCGGCAGGGCGAGCGGTCCGCGGCGGACCTGCGCGCCCGCTTCGGCCTCGGGGAGCTGTCCACCGGCGACGGGGTGGCCGCGTTCGCCGCGGCCCTCGGCGGCCCTGCGGGTGCGCTGCTGGTCGTGCCGGGCGACCCCGCCGCCACCCTCGCCGCGCTGCACGCC
>DATMJT010000428.1:0-11541 GCA_035553735.1 Pilimelia sp. | reverse complement strand
CTGGAGGTCCGCGCCGGCGAGGATCACCTTGTCGGGCGCCGCGGGCGGGCCGGCGGCGGGCGCGGTCGGGGTGTCCGCCGCGGCGGCGGCACCGGGCGGCGCGGCCGGCACGGAGGGTGGCGACGCCGTCGGCGTCGGGTGGGCAGCCTGCGGGTAGGCCACGGCGGACCTCCTTCCCCGCCTCACGGGACGGGTCGTTAAAGGATGTCGGATGGGCCCTGCCGGCGGGCCGGCGACTGCGCCGGCCGGTGACGAAGGCCGGATGGAAGGCTACCAGGGCCAGGCGGAAGCCGTCCGCGGGGTGCGCATCGGCAGATCATTGGCCGGTGAAACCGGGACAACCATCCACGATCTTGCCTGTCGGTCGGTAACCCCCACTTGACCGCGTGTCGCCGGCCCCGTACCGTCACGCTCCGTAGCGAAATGCTGGGGAGTACCCCGGTCCCACCACTGGGAGTGTCCGTATGCCCTCTGAGTACGCCAAGTCGCTGGGTGCCCGCCTGCGCTCCATCCGCCAGCAGCAGGGCCTGTCCCTGCAGGGGGTGGAGGAGAAGTCCAACGGGCGGTGGAAGGCGGTCGTGGTCGGCTCGTACGAGCGCGGCGACCGGGCCGTCACCGTCTCGCGCCTGGCCGAGCTCGCCGACTTCTACCGGGTGCCGGTCTCCGAGCTGCTGCCCGACGGCAGCGGGATCCGCCACGAAGCCACCAACAAGATCGTCCTCGACCTGGAGAAGCTGTACGACCAGGCGTCCGAGGACCTGGCCTACGTCGCCCGCTACGCGCGGGCGATCCAGCAACAGCGCGGGGACTACAACGGCCGGGTGCTGTCCATCCGCGCCGACGACCTCCGGGCCCTGGCGATCGTGTACGACGCCTCGCCGTCCGGGCTCATCGAACGGCTCAACGAGCAGGGCGTGCTGGTGGCCGACCCGCGCGCCTTCTTCGCCTCCTGACACGGGGCACACGCCTGGGCGGAGGCGCCGCAGTCGTGACACGAGGGGTCCGCGCGGCCGGCGCGGGCCCCTCGTGGCGTCTCGCCGCCGCCGCGGGCCGCGGCGGCACCGGGACGGTGGCGGATGCGGCGCGCAGCCGCGACGGCTGCGCCGCCACGCCGAGGCTGATCCGCCGCCGCGACGGTGGCACCGCCACGCCGCCGGCGGGCAGGGCGCGAGCCGCGGGCGGCTACGGCGCGGCGAACTCGGCGATACGGCCCAGCAGGCCGTTGAGGAAGCGCGGCGAGTCGTCGGTGGACATCTGCCGGGCCAGCTCCACCGCCTCCGTGATCGCCACCGCGTCGTCGATCTCGTCGACGTAGAGCAGCTCGTAGACGGCGATGCGGGCCAGGTTGCGGTCCACCACCGGCATCCGGTCCAGGGTCCAGCCCTCGGCGTAGCTGCCGATCAGCTCGTCCACCCGCTCCAGATGGGCGGCGACCCCCTCGACGAGGCCGACCGCGTAGGGCAGGTGCTCCGGCCTGGGCTGGGGCAGCCTGGCCAGGTAGGCGGCCAGTACCTCCGCGACCGGCGCCCCCCGCAGGTCGGCCTCGTAGAGCACGTCCAGCGCCCGCTTGCGCGCCTTGCGACGCGCCGGCATCTGCGTCCTGGGGCCCTCGGCCATCAGGCCCGGCCGAGGTAGCGGCCGTCCCGGGTGTCGACCTTGATCTTCTCACCGTTGGTGATGAACAGCGGCACCTGCACGGTCGCACCGGTCTCCACCGTGGCGGGCTTGGTGCCGCCGGTCGACCGGTCGCCCTGCAGACCCGGCTCGGTGTAGGTGATCTCCAGCACCACGGAGGTGGGCAGCTCGATGTACAGCGGCACGCCCTCGTGGGTGGCGACGATCACCTCCGCCTCCGGCAGCAGGTAGTTGGCCGCCTCGCCCACCGTGCCACCCGGCACCTGGATCTGGTCGTAGGTCTCCAGGTCCATGAAGACGTAGTCGTCGCCGTCGGCGTACAGGTACTGCATGGTGCGCTTGTCGACCGTCGCCGTGTCGACCTTGGTGCCCGCGTTGAAGGTCTTGTCGACCACCTTGCCGGAGAGCACGTTCTTCAGCGTGGTGCGGACGAAGGCCCCACCCTTGCCCGGCTTGACGTGCTGGAACTCCACGACGGTCCAGAGTTCGCCGTCGAGGTTGAGGACCAGGCCGTTCTTGAGGTCGTTGGTGGTGGCCATTTCCTGCCCTGATCGCGAGGTGGGTGCACGGACCCGGGCAGTCTACCGGCGCGCTCCGCCGCCCGCCGCGCCCGGGGGCGCGGTACCCGCCGCGCCCGGAGGCCCCGAACCCGCCGCGCCCGGAGGCCCGGAACCCGCCGCGCCCGGGTCGGCGCCCAGCCGGTGCGCCACGTGCAGCAGGGCCAGCCGGTAGCCGTCCACCCCGAGGCCGCAGATCACGCCGGTCGCCACCGCCGAGACCACGGAGTGGTGCCGGAACTGCTCCCGGGCGTGGATGTTGGAGATGTGCACCTCCACCAGCGGGCCGGTGAGCAGCGCACAGGCGTCGCGCACCGCGATGGAGTAGTGCGACCACGCCGCGGGGTTGAGCACCACGGCGGCGCCGGTGTCGGCCGCCTCGTGCAGCCACCCGACCAGCTCGTGCTCCGCGTCGGTCTGCCGCACGTCGACGTCCAGGCCCAGCTCGCGGCCCACGGCGTGGCACCGCGCGACCAGGTCCGGGTAGCTGGTCAGCCCGTACACGTCGACCTGCCGGGTGCCCAGCCGGCCCAGGTTGGGCCCGTTGAGCACGAACACCCTCGGGGCGGCCGCCCCCGGCGCGGTCACCCGGCCACCTCGCGGTAGGCCGCGCGCAGCAGCGCCTCGTCGGGCCCCGCCAGCACCCCGGGCCGGGCGAGCCCGTCGAGCACCACGAAGCGCAGGGTGGCTCCCCGGGCCTTCTTGTCCACCCGCATCGCCTCGTGCACCGCCGGCCACGCGTCGGCCCGGTAGCGCACCGGCAGCCCGAGCAGCTCCAGCACCGCCGCGTGCCGGCGCGCGGTGGCGGCGTCGAGCCGGCCGGCGAGCCGGCCCAGCGCGGCGGCGTACACCAGCCCGACGGAGACCGCGTGGCCGTGCCGCCAGGTGTACCCCTCGACCTTCTCGATCGCGTGCCCCAGCGTGTGCCCGTAGTTGAGGATCTCCCGCCGCCCGGACTCGCGCAGGTCGGCCGAGACCACCTCGGCCTTCACCCGCACCGACCGTTCGACCAGCTCCCGCAGGCGCGGCGAGGTCGGGTCGGCGGCGGCGGCCGGGTCGGCCTCGACCAGGTCCAGGATCGCCGGGTCGGCGATGAAGCCGCACTTGACCACCTCGGCCAGCCCGGCGACGAGGTCGGCGGCGGGCAGCGAGTCGAGCGTCGCCAGGTCGCACAGCACCGCCGCGGGCGGGTGGAACGCGCCGACGAGGTTCTTGCCGGCCGCGGTGTTGATGCCGGTCTTGCCGCCCACGGCCGCGTCCACCATGCCGAGCAGGGAGGTCGACACCGGCACCCAGCGCACGCCGCGCAGCCAGGTGGCGGCCACGAAGCCGGCCAGGTCCGTGACCGCCCCGCCGCCCACCCCGACGACCGCGTCGGAGCGGGTGAACCCGGCGGCGCCGAGCCGCTCCCAGCACCCGGCGGCCACGTCCGCCGACTTGCCGGCCTCGGCGTCGGGCACCTCGACCAGCAGGGGCCGGGCACCGGCGGCGCCCACGGCGTCGGCCGCCGCGGACGCCACGGCCTTCAGCGGCGGGGCGTGCAGCACCGCCACCCGGGCCGCGTCGGGCAGCAGCTCGGCGAGCCGGGGCACCAGCCCGCGCCCGACCAGCACCTCGTACGGGCGCTCGCCGCCCACCGGGATCCGGGTCACCTCGGTCACCCCGTCAGCCTAGGAGCCGGCGTGCGCGCCACGGGCGGCAGGGCCGCCGGTCGGCGGGTCGGCCCGCCCGGGCGACCGCGGCCCCCGCGGCGTGACCGCGCGGCCCGCCGGTAGCGCCGGGCCGCCCGGCGCGCTACGGCGCCGTCGCCGCCGTGCCCAGCACCTCCGCCGCACGCCCGGTCAGGCACTCCCACGCCTGCCGGACGTGCGCGCGTGTGGTGAAGGTGCCGCCGACCGCCATCCGCAGGATGGTCCGGCCGTCGGCCCGGCCGTGGGTGAGGAACACCCGCCCGGACCCGTTCGCCCGCTCCAGCAGCAGCGCGTTGGCCGCGTCCGCGTCCTGGCCCGCCGGGACCCGCAACCGGAAGCAGACCAGGCCCAGCGGGTGGTCGGCGGCCAGCTCGAAGCGGGGGTCGGCCTCGACCCAGCTCGCCAGCTCCGCGGCCAGGCCCACCCCGAGGCGGATGTGCCGACGCAGGCCCTCGACGCCGTACCAGCGCAGCACCGCCCACAGCTTGAGCCCGCGGAACCGACGGCCCAGCGGCACCTGCCAGTCGCGGTAGTCGGTCACCGCTCCCGACTCGGACGCCGAGTTGCGCAGGTACTCCGGCATGATCCGCAACGCCCCGGTCAGCCAGGTCCGGTCGGCCACCCAGAAGGTGTCGCAGTCGAAGGTGGTGAGCAGCCACTTGTGCGGGTTCGTGCAGTAGGAGTCGGCGTACTCGGCCACGCCGTCGTGCAGCCACCGGAACTCCGGACAGACCGCGGCCACGCCCGCGTACGCGGCGTCCACGTGCAGCCACACCCCGCTCCGCTCGGCGATCTCGCCGATCGCCCGCACCGGGTCGACGGCCGTGGTCGAGGTCGTGCCGACCGTCGCCACGACCAGCAGCGGGTGGATGCCCGCGGCGGCGTCGCGCCGGACCTGCCGGGCCAGGTCGGACGGGTCCAGGGCGTGGGTCGCCGGGTCGGTGCGCACGCGGCGGACGGCCCGCTCGCCGAGTCCGGCGATCACCGCGGCCTTGGTCGCGGAGGAGTGCGTCTCCGCGGTGACGTAGACCCCGTACCGACGCCCGCCGACGCCGTCGCGGCGCACCCCGCCCCCGCCGGCGCGGTGCAGCGCCGCCACCAGCGCCACCAGGAGCGCGCTGGACGCGGTGTCCTGGATCACCCCGCCGCCCGGGCCGTCGGAGCGGAACCCCTCCGGCAGGCCCAGCAGCGACACCATCCAGTCCAGCACGTGCTGTTCGACCTCCGTGCAGGCCGGCGAGGTGAACCAGGACATCCCCTGCACGCCGAGCCCGGCGCTGACCAGGTCGGCGAGCACCGCGGGGCCCGAGGTGTTGGCCGGGAAGTAGCCGAAGAACCGGGGGTGCTGCCAGTGCAGCAGACCGGGGACCACGACGTCGTCGAGATCGCGCAGCAGCGCCTCGAACGGCTCGCCGCGCTCCGGCGGCGCGGGGGCGAGGCGGCCACGCACCGCGCCGGGCCGGGTGTCCGGAGCCACCGGCAGGGACTCCACCCGCTCCCAGTAGTCGGCGATCCAGTCGACCGCCGCGCGCCCGAGGCGCCGGAACTCCGCCGGCGTCATGTGGTCCATCGGATGCCTCCGCTTCTGCCGGGCCGGCGCCCCGGCCCGGTCCGCGGGGCGGCGCGCGGGTGCCGGTGCACCGCGACAGTACCGCTGCGGGCGGCGGCCGCCCGGCGCGCCGTGGAACCGATCGACCCGGGTCACCGTCCCACCGGGTACACCGTCGCCACCCGACCGAGACCCGCGGAGGATCCCCATGCGCCTGCTGCGCCGTACCGCCGCCCTGGGACTGGTGCTGCTGCTGGGCACCGCGTGCGCCGCTCCCGCCCCGGTGGCGCCCGGACAGTCCGGCGAGCCGTCCCGCCCGACCGAGCGCCCGGGCCCGACCGGCGTGGGCCCGCAGGTCCTGGCCGCCTGGCGCGACTTCCCGGTACGCCGCACCCCGCGCCCGATCGTGCTGCTGGGAGCCATGGTCAAGGAGCCCGGCTACCGCACCGATGAGGCCAAGGTCGCGGTGGCGACCGGGCGGGTGGAGCTGGCCACCACGCCACCCACGGCGCCGGCCGCGATCCGGGTCGCGCTGCCCGACGGGACGCACCGGCTGCCCACCGCGTCGGCCGCCGAGGCGTTCGCCGTGCTCCGGGCGCACGGCAAGCCGGAGAACGCGCCAGGACAGTCCCCGCCGCCGGTGCGGATCACCAGGGTGAGCCTGGGCGAGGCCGAGTTCCCCACCGACCGCGGCCGGCTGCGCCTGCCCGCCTGGCTGTTCCACGCGGCGGAGTTCCTGGAGCCGATCGCCGTGCCGGCGCTGGCCGCCAGCGCCTTCTGGCGCCCCGGCGAGCTGGCGGCGACGGGGTTGGGGGACAGCCGGCTGTCGGCGGACGGCCGGACCCTGACCGTGGTGATGGCCGCGCCGCACCCGTCCCCCTGCCCCGGCCAGCCCAGCGAGCGGTTCGTGCCGACCCTGGTGGAGTCGGCGACCGCGGTGGCCGTCGGCGTGCGGGTCGAGTTCGGGCCGACCGCCAGCGGCGACCCCGGCACGACGTGCGCCCGGGACCTGATGCTGCGCACCGCCGAGTACCAGGTCACGCTGGGCGCCCCGCTGGGCAACCGGGTGCTGGTGAACGCCGAGGGCGCACCCCAGGCGGTGACGCCGCCGGTCAGCGGCTGAGCGCCGCCCGGATCTGCGCCGCCACGTCGGCCGGGGAGCGGCCGTCGGTGGGCACGGTCAGCGTCGCCACCTCCGCGTAGAGGGGGCGGCGCTGGTCGAGCAGGTAGCGCAGCGTGGCCCTGGGGTTGACGGCAAGCAGCGGCCGGCCGGCGCCCAGGCCGACCCGCCGGACCGCCTCGCCCAGCTCGACCGACAGGTAGACCACGGCGTGGCCGGCGAGCGCCCGGCGGGTCTGCTCGGCCAGCACGGCGCCGCCGCCGAGGGCGAGCACCCCGTCGAAGGACGCCAGCGCCGCGGCCACCGCCCGGCACTCCAGGGCCCGGAAGTGCTCCTCCCCGTCGTCGACGAAGATGTCCGGGATGGGCTTGCCGGCGGCCGCCTCGATGTCTGCGTCGGTGTCCCGGAACGCCACGCCCAGCTCCGCGGCGAGCACCTCGCCGGTGCTGGTCTTGCCGGCGCCCGGCGGCCCGACCAGCACGCAGACGGGCCCGCCGCGGGCACCGCCGGCGGCCGGGGCGGCCGCCGGCGGGACCGCGGCGGTGGCCCGGTCGGGATCGGCGACCGGCGGCGCGGCCGCGGCCCGGTCGGGGTCGGCGGCGGACGCGTCGGCGGTGCTCATCGGATCAGCAGGTGGTCGAGGTACCCGGCGAGGTTGCGGCGCAGCTCGGCCACCGAGTCGGCGCCGAACTTCTCCAGGGCCGCGTCGGCCAGCACCAGCGCCACCATGGCCTCGGCGACGACCGCGGCGGCCGGCACCGCGCACACGTCCGACCGCTGGTTGATGGCGGTCGCCGGCTCCCCGGTCGCCACGTCCACCGTGGACAGCGCCCGGTTGAGCGAGGAGATCGGCTTCATGGCGGCCCGCACCCGCAGCGGCTCCCCGGAGGTGATGCCGCCCTCCAGGCCACCGGCCCGGTCCGTCACCCGGCGCACCCCGTCCGGGGTCGGCACGATCTCGTCGTGCGCCGCCGAGCCGCGCGAGCGCGCCTGGGTGAACGCGTCCCCGATCTCCACGCCCTTGATCGCCTGGATCGACATCAGGGCGGCGGCCAGCCGCGCGTCCAGCTTGCGGTCCCACTGCACGTGGCTGCCCAGCCCCGGTGGCACGCCGTAGGCGAGCACCTCCACCACCCCGCCCAGGGTGTCGGCGTCCCGCTTGGCCGCGTCCACCTCGGCCACCATCCGGGCGCTGGCCTCCGGGTCCAGGCAGCGCAGCGGGTCGGCGTCGATCCGGTCGGCGTCCCCGGGGCGGGGGCGCGCGTCGGCCCGCGCCGCCACCGGGCCCAGCTCGACCACGTGCGAGACGATCTCCACGCCCAGCGCCTGGCGCAGCAGGGCCTTGGCCACCGTGCCGACAGCCACCCGGGCCGCGGTCTCCCGAGCGCTGGCGCGCTCCAGAATCGGCCGGGCGTCGTCGTGGCCGTACTTCTGCATGCCGGCGAGGTCGGCGTGACCCGGCCGGGGACGGGTCAGCGGGGCGTTGCGGGCCTGGCCGGCGAGCTCCTCGGCGGGCACCGGGTCGGCGGCCATCACCACCCGCCACTTGGGCCACTCCGAGTTGCCCACCCGCACGGCGACCGGGCTGCCCAGGGTCACCCCGTGCCGGATGCCGCCGACGATCTCGACCTCGTCCTGCTCGAACGCCATCCGGGCGCCGCGGCCGTAGCCCAGCCGGCGGCGGGTCAGCTCCCGGCGGATGTCGTCGGCGGTGACCTCGATCCCCGCGGGCACCCCCTCCAGGACGGCCACCAGCGCCGGTCCGTGCGACTCGCCCGCGGTCAGCCAGCGCAGCATCCCTGCCCCTCTCTCCTCGCCTGCCGGCGCACAGTCTGTCACGGCGGCCGGTCACGGTGCCGCGGGCGGCCCGGCCGCCGCCGGGCCGCGGGCCCGGCGCTCCTCGGCCGCCGCCGAGCCGCGGGCCCGGCGCTCCTCGGCGGCCGCCGGGCCGCCGCCGGCCGGGGCTCCCCCGGCCGCGTCGACCGCCGGGCCCGCGTCCACCAGGTCCGCCAGCCGGCCCAGCAGCGGCGCCACCGCGCCCAGCGCGGCGCGGTCCCGGGGGTCCAGGCGGGCCAGCGCCGCGGTCAGAACCCGGGCCCGGTGGGCCCGGAACTCGGCCAGCCGGCGGCGGGCCGCCTCGGTCAGGGACAGCCGCACGCAGCGCCGGTCGGCGGGGTCGGCAGCCCGAGTGAGCAGGCCCGCGCCGACCAGGTCGCGGACCAGGGTGCTGACCGTGTTCGGCGCCATCCGCAGCACCTCCGCCGCGGCGCCCACCCCGACGCCGGGGGTGCGCTCCACCAGCCGCAGCAGCTCGACCTGCGCGTCGGGCAGCGGCGGGTGGCCGCCGCCGCGCAGCACGGCGCGGCGCACCGTGCGGTGCAGCCGGGCGACCGCCTCGCCCAGCTCACCGGGGTCGTCGTCAGGCATCTCACACCGCAATAACTCTGTAGGCAGAACTATTCTGGTGGCACCGTACCCCGACCCGAGGACGCGCCGTGCCCCGTTCGCCAGAGACCCTCGCCGCACCGGGCGACGCCGCGCCCGGCGGCGGGTCGGCCGCCCCGCCGCGCGGCCGGGCGGCCACCGCGCTGCTGGCGCTGCTCGGGGCGCTGACCACCTTCGGTCCGCTGTCGCTGGACATGTACCTGCCCGCGTTCCCGGAGCTGGCCGCCGGCCTGGGCACGACCCACTCCCAGGTGCAGCTCACCCTGACCGCCTGCGTGGTCGGACTGGCCGCCGGCCAGCTCTTCGGCGGCCCGCTCAGCGACCGGTGGGGCCGGCGGCGTCCCGCGGTCGTCGGCGCGCTGGCCTACCTCGTGGCGTCCCTGCTCTGCGCGGTCGCCCCGTCCGCCGCCGCCCTGACCGGCCTGCGGCTGCTGCAGGGCCTGGCGGGCGGGATCGGGGTGGTGGTGGCCCGGGCGGTGGTCCGGGACCTGTACTCCGGCGTCGAGGCGGCGCGCTACTTCTCCCGGCTGACCCTGGTCTTCGGCGTGGCCCCCATCGTGGCGCCCGCGCTGGGCAGCCTGGTCCTGACCGTCACCTCGTGGCGGGGGGTGTTCGTGGTGCTGGCGGCCATCGGCGGGCTGCTGGCACTGGCCGCCGCGCGGTGGCTGCCCGAGACCCTGCCGCGGGCCCGGCGCAGCACCGGCGGCGTGCGGGACACGCTGCGTACCCTGCGGGCGCTGGGCACCGACCGCCGCTACGTGGGCTACGCGCTGACCCAGGGCCTGGCGTTCTCCGGCCTGCTCACCTACCTGGCGGGGTCGCCGTTCCTGCTGCAGGAGGTGTTCGGCCTGTCGCACGGCGCGTACAGTGCGGCGTTCGCCGCCAACGCCGTCGCGCTCGTGCTGGCCAGCCAGCTCAACCTGCGCCTGCTCCGCCGGTACGGCTCCCGCCGGCTGCTCGCCGCCGCCCTGCTGGCCGGGGCCGCCAGCGCCGCCGCGCTGCTCGGCGCCGTGCTGGCCGGCAGCCTGCCGGCGGTCCTGGTCGCCCTGTTCCTGTACCTCGGCTCACTCGGCGCGGTGCTGCCCAACAGCACGGCCCTGGCCCTGGACCGGCACCCGCACCGCGCCGGTACGGCGGCCGCCGGCATCGGCGCGGTGGGCGCGCTCACCGGGACCCTGCTCACCCCGCTGGCCGGGCTCGGCGACGGCGGCAACGGGCTGTCGATGGCGCTGGTCGTGCTGGCCGGCGCGGTGCTCGCCCCCGTGGCGCTGCGCGCGCTGGCCCGGGAACCGGCGGCCCCGCGTACGGGTTGACCGGCCGTACCGGTCGACCGGCCCGGCGCCGGCCGACGATGCGCCGCGTCGCCGCAGCGACGGCCGCCAGCGGCAGCGGCACGCCCCGCACGGTCCTCGGCCGACGACGGCACCGCGCACGGTCGCCCGCCGGGCGGCGGGAGGTGGGAGGCGCCCGGCGGTGCGCTCAGCCGGGCAGGACGCCGGGGCGGGCCGCGGCCAGCGCCGCGCGCATCGCCGCGGCCGGGGCCGGCACGCCGGTGAACTGGGCGAACTGGTCGAGCGCCTGGGCCAGCAGCAGCTCCAGGCCCGAGCACACCGGCCGACCGGCGGCCGCGGCGGACGCCGCCAGCGGGGTCGGCCAGGGGTCGTACAGCGCGTCGAAGAACACCGTGTCCCGCCCCCAGCGCGCCGCGGGGGCCAGCGGGTCGGCCACCCCGCGCGGCACGGTGGAGATGACCACGTCGGCGGCCAGGTGCGCCGCCGCGGCGGACCAGTCGGCGCCTGCCAGCGGCACCCCGACCGCCTCGGCCACCGGGCCCAGCGCCGCCACCGCGGCCGCCCGGCGGGCCACCACGCTCACCCGGGCGGCACCCAGCCGGGCGGCGGCCGCCAGCATCGCCCGCGCGGTGCCGCCGGCGCCGAGCACGACCAGCTCCGCGCCCGGGGCCACGCCCGCGGCGGTCAGCACCGCCACCGCCCCGGTCACGTCGGTGTTGTCGGCCGTCCAGCCGCCGTCGGCGCCGCGGACCAGGGTGTTGGCCGCGCCCGCCGCGGCGGCGACCGGCGAGACCCGGTCGGCCACGCCCAGCGCCGCCTCCTTCAGTGGCATGGTCAGCGACAGCCCCACCCACTCCGGCCCCAGGCCGGCGACCAGGGCCGGCAGCTCGGACTCCGCGCACTCGACCGCCGTGTACGCCCAGCCGGTGAGCCCGGCGGCCGCGTACCCGGCGGTGTGCAGCAGCGGCGACAGCGAGTGCCCGACCGGCTTGCCGAGCACGGCGGCCCGCCGCGCCGGAGCGGCCGGGGCTGCGCTCACAGCACGCCGTTCTTGCGGGCGATCTCGATGTTGCGCTCGTGCTGGGCCAGCGTCTCGGCGAACGCCGAGTGGCCCTGCTTGTCGATCGCCACGAAGTAGAGCCACTTGCCGGGGGTGGGGGACATCGCGCCCTGCAGGGCCAGCTGCCCGGGGTTGTTGATCGGGGTCGGCGGCAGCCCGGGGTGGGCGTGGGTGCTGTACGGGTTCTTCCTG
>DATMJT010000427.1:0-3930 GCA_035553735.1 Pilimelia sp. | reverse complement strand
ACTACCGCTACCTGGTGCGCGCGTCCTCTGGCAGCGGCCGCTACGTCTTCGGCTACCAGCGGCCGGCTTGACGGAACGCGGAGCAAACCGAACGCGATACCGCCCGCCGCGCGGACATTCCGCGCGGCGGGCGGGCGTGCGGGTCGAGATCTTCCGGGCCTTGCGGGCGCGCCCGCATCCCTTCAACCCGCCCCTGGCGTGGCCGACCCTGCCGCTGCCGAACGTGCGGCCCTACCGGCCGCTGATGCCGCCCGGCCAGGAGGGGCGTACGCGAGGAGTGCGACGGCAGAGCATCCTCACCGACGGGTGCAGCGGAGAGTGGGCCTGATCGCGTCGGCCGTCGAGATCGCCTTTCCCCGAACGAGCGGTGGGAACGCGGTGGGCACTCGACCGGGATCGGTCCCTGACCGCGGTGCGGCAGGCGGTCCGGCAGTACGAGCAGGACGGCGCCGGCGTCGTCGACGAGCGCGGCCTGGTCGAGGTGCTCGACACCGTGCTGCGGGAGACCGCGCGGTCGCGGTGACGCGCCGGCCCGCCGCCGGGGTCACGCACGCGACGGGGCCGGTCCGGTCGGCGGCGCGGGTACGATCGACCGTCGTGATCGATGGTGCCCGCCGGGCCTTCCGCCTGTTGCACTCCGCCGGCACCACCTCTACGGCGTCGGCGACCTGGACGACACGATCGCCCGGCTCGTCGCGTACCGGGAGGCCGGCGCGGCCTGCCTGTACGCCCCGGGGCTGCGTGAGATCGGTGACATCGCCCGGGTGGTCCGCGAGGTGGGCGCCCCGGTGAACGTCCTGGCGCTGCGCAACCGCCCGTCGGTGCCGCAGCTGGCCCAGGCCGGTGTGCGGCGGGTGTCCACCGGGGGCAGCCTCGCGTGGGCGGCGTACGGCGCGCTGGTGGTCGCGGCCGCGGAGCTGCGCGACAGCGGCACCAGCACCTACCTCGACCGGGCGCTGCCGCAGCCGCTGCGTGACGCCGCATTCACCTGAGCCCGCGCGGCGGCTCCCGGCGCGCCGGGAGCCGGCTCCGCAGGCGGTCCGGTCAGCGGGCCGGTCGCGGCCGTCGCGCTGTGCCACGCACGGCCCAGGCCCGTGCCGTCAGCGGGAGGGAGCCGTCCGGCGCCGCCGGCAGCCGCTCCCGCAGCAGCTCGGCCAGCGCCTGCCGCCGGGGTTCCGGCAGGGTGGCGAGGTACCCGGGCGCCGCCCCCTGGCCGCCGAGGAAGGGACGCCAGTAGTCGTCGAAGCTGCCGAAGTGGGTCGGTATCTCGATGGCACGGACCGCCACGTCGTCGAAGCCGCCGCCCGCCCACAGCACGCGCAGGTTGTCCGGCCGGCACAGCGGGAACCGGCTGCCCTCGTCCAGCGCCGCCCCGTCGGGGTCCAGCACGGCGGCGGCGTCCCAGAAGTGCCGCATCATCGCCATGCCCTCGGCGTAGTCCCACACGTACGCGGCGGCCACGCCGCCCGGGGCGACCGCCCGGGCGAACTCGGCCACGGCCCGGTCGGGGTCGGGCACGAAGTTCAGGGCGAGCCCGCTCACCACCGCGTCGAACCCGCCGTCCGGCACGGGCAGAGACCGCGCGTCCCCGACGCGCAGCGCCACGCGGGCGTCGGCGAGCCGCCCGCGCGCGTGGGCGAGGAACCCCTCGGAGGGATCCACACCGACGACGCTGGCGGGGTCCGCGTGGGTGAGTACCGCGTCCGTCAGGGCACCCGTGCCGCAGCCCACGTCCAGCCACCGTCGGCCGGCGGGCACGTCGAGCCAGCGCAGGAAGGTCACCGCCACCTCACTGCTCCAGCGGCCGACGTACGCCTCGTACGCCCCACCGGCGGACCACACCTCCGACGCCACGCCCGACAGCCTACGACCGGTGCCGTGCCGGCGGTCAGTAGTCCTTGGGGACGTACTCGTACCCCTCCGGGCTCAGGATCGTGTTGATGGTGTGGGAGTTGCCGTCCATGACCACCTCGGCGCCCGGCCCGAACGTCATGCCGCTGTTGCCGGAGGCCCAGACCACCGTGCTCACGGTCGACCCGCCGCCGGCCGGGCAGGTCGATGTCGACCGCGATCGGGATCGGCAGGCTCAGCGCCAGCGCGCGGGGCGCGGCCGGGCCAGCCGCGCGGTCGCTACCGGTGGCGGTTCAGCAGCACGCGGGCGACAGCCGCGATCAATGGGATCTTCTCGCCGGCCACCATTTCGAACGCAGCGGCCGCGCCGGGCCGGACGCAGAGGGCGTACCCGTGGCCGGGTCCGATGACCACGGCGGCGAACTCGCCCGGGACGGGCTGGTCCAGCGTGATCACCGACCGGGTCCGGTCGGCGAGCTGCCACAGGTCGGCCGTGATGCCGGGAACGCCGGTGTCGGGGCGGGACAGCACGACGACCGCCGATTCGGTGCCGGTGACGGTCTCGCGCATCCGGGTCAGCGCCGCCGCCACGGTCTCGGCAGTGCCGGTGGTGACCGGCCCGTGGCCGGCGGCCACGTGGAACGGGGTCCCTGCCGGCTGGTGGAAGTCGGGCCTCGGCGCGCCCAGGACGCCCGCTGCTGCGGAGTCGTAGCGGTGGGCGCCTCCGTCGATGCGCCCCGGTCGGCCGAACAGCCAGCCCTGTCCCCAGTGCGCGCCGAGAGACCGGGCGGTCCGCAGGTCGTCGTCGGATTCGATGCCCTCGGCGAGCACCACGGCGCCGGTGCGGGCCGCTTCCGCACGCACCACGGCGCAGACCTCTTGCGTGTGCGGGGCGTGCGGGTTGCGGACGAGCCCCATGTCGAGCTTGATGACCTCGGGTTCCAGGACCGGCAGGAAGGCCAGCGACATCGGGTCGACACCGACGTCGTCGAGCGCCAGACCGTTGCCCCACTGGTGCACCACCCCCGCGATGTGCAGCAGGCTGGCAGGCGCCGCCGGCAGCGCACGTTCGGTGAACTCCAGCACGTACCGGAACGGCAACCCGCCAGCGGCGAGTTCGATCAGACGTGGCGACAGGGGCTGGCTCAGCACCGCCGGTTCGGCGTTGATGAACAGCAGCGGCGGGCGCACCGGCGCGGCGAGGGCGCACTCCAACGCCCGCTCGGTGCAGAGCAGGTCGAGCTCGCCGAGCCGGCCCGCGGCGCGGGCCGCGGTGAACAGGGCGTCGGGAAACTCCAGGGCAGTGCCGGCGGGGCCACGCGCGAGCGCCTCCACCCCGACCACGGCGCGGGTCGCCAGGTCCACCACGGGCTGGAACACCGGCCGCACCGAGCGTCCGGCCAACACCGCGGCGATGGCCGTGTCGGTCGCGGGCGCCGTCGCGGCCGGCGGGTCAGCGGTGCCCCTCATCCAGACTCCTGTCGACGTACCTGACTCCGTCCATCGGCAGTCCGGCAGCCCACTCAAGGGTGCGGGTGTGTCCGATTACGCCGGCTCCGTCGAGCAGCCGCGGGGCCCGTGGTCGAGGGACGCCGCCAGGGGCGAAGACGCGGCACGGCGGCCCACGGGCCGGGCTGGTGCGGCGCATGATCACCGGGGCCTGTGGGACGTGCCGCGCCGAGGTGGGCTTGATGCGTGATCAACAGCTTTCGCGGGATGGATGGCGCCCGGCGCTCCCGGCCGTACGTGCGCGGCTGGCCCGCCGCACGGGCTTGCGCTGTCCACGGCGATGGCGTCCGTCAAGGCTCACGCTGACGGTCGCCGACCTGGGTCCCGACGTACCCCGGCGTACGGGGGCGTGCGGCGGTGTTCGTCGGGTGGCGAACATGTCGCGCGGGGAGGGTGGGGGATTCGGGCGGTGCCGAACGGCCGGCGGCTCGGGCTCAATTCGGAGGACCCGCCGAATCCGGCGGGGCTCACCCCCTCCACGAAAGGCGGAGCCATGAGCCCCATCCCGTCTCGCCCGGACACCGACCCCGTGCCCCACGACCGTGCCGGGGACAGCCGCCGACGGGCCGG
>DATMJT010000426.1:0-3164 GCA_035553735.1 Pilimelia sp. | reverse complement strand
CAGCCTCGCCGGGCGGGGCGGTCGGGGCCCCGGTCGGGGCGGCGCCCGGCGAGGCTGAGCGCCACCCGGTCTCCGAAGGGCAGCGCGCGCTGTGGGTGATCGAACAGACCGCGCCCGGCAACGCCGCCTACAACCTGCCCGTGGCGCTGTGGCTGGACCCGGACACCGACCTCGTGGCCCTGCGCACGGCGCTGGAACACCTGGTCGCCCGGCACCCGGCGCTGCGCACCACCCTCGCCGACGCCGACGGCACCCCGGTGCAGCTGGTGCACCCCCGGATGGAGCTGCCGTTCAGCCACGAGCGGGTGCCCGCCGCCGAGGCCGACGCGCTCGCCGCGCGGCTGCGTTCGCGGGTGCGCCGCCCGTTCGACCTCGGCGCGGGGCCGCTGCTGCGCGCCGAGGTGCACACCGTGCCCGACGGCCGCCACGCGCTCCTGGTGACCCTGCACCACGGGGTGTTCGACGGCACGTCCATCGCGGTCTTCCTGGAGCAGCTCACCGAGGCGTACCACGCCGTGCGGGCGGGGCACCCGGTGCCGGAGCCGGAGCGCGCGGCCGACTACGCGGCGTTCGCCCGGTGGCAGCAATCCATGCTGGCGGGCCCCCGCGGTGCCCGGCTGCGCGAGTTCTGGCGCACGCGCCTCGCCGGCGTCGAACCGGTCCGGCTGCCCACCGACCGGCCGCGCCCGGAGGTTCCGTCCCGCGACGGCGCCAGCACCGAGCACCTGCTCGACGCCGACCTGGTCGCCGCGGCCCGCCGGTACGCCGCCACCGCCGGGGCGTCGCTGTTCGCCGTGATGCTCACCGCCTACCTGGTGATGCTGGACCGGCACTGTGCGCAGCGGCGGCTCACCGTCGGCACCCCGGTCGCGGGTCGGCCGGAGGGCCGGTTCGCCCGCACCGTCGGCTACTTCGTCAACCTCCTGCCCGTCTCCGCCGAGCCGCGCCCCGAGGACACCTTCGGCACGCTGCTGCGCCGCGTCCGGGCCGAGGTCCTGGCGGCGGTGGAGCACGGCGACTACCCCTTCATCCGCATCGCCGAGGAGCTCGGCGCTTCGCCGGTCAGCGCCGCCTTCTACTTCCAGAACTGGGTGGCCGAGCCCGCCGGCCCCACGCCGGTGCGCGGGCTGGTCGACGGCGTGCACCAGGAGGGCGAGTTCGAGCTGACCGCGGACGTGGTGGAGCTGGCCGCCGGCGCCAAGCTCACCATGAAGTACGACCCGGGCCTGTTCGACCGGGCCACGGTGGACGGGTTCGCCGAGCGGTTCCGGCTGCTGCTGGCGCAGGGCGTGGCCCACCCGGACCGCCCGCTGGCCGAGCTGGACCCGCGTACCGCCGCCGAGCGGGAGCTGCTGGCGCGGGAGCGGGCCGCGGCGCGGCGCGACTACCCGCGCGGGCGCACGGTGGTCGACCTGGTCGCCGAGCGGGCCGAGCGGCACCCCGACCGGCTCGCCGTGGTGCACCAGGACGGACAGCTCACCTACCGGGAGCTGGTCACCCGGGCACGCGCGCTGGCCGGGCTGCTGCGCGAGCGGGGCGCCGGGCCGGGCCGCACCGTCGGCGTCCTGGTCGACCGGTCGCCGGACCTGGTGGTGGCCCTGCTCGGGGTGCTCGCCTCCGGTGCCGCGTACGTGCCGCTGGACCCCGGCTACCCCGCGGAGCGGCTGCGGCACATGACGTCGGACGCGGGCCTCGCGCTGCTGGTGACCCAGCGGGCGCTGGGCGGGGCCGCCGGCGCGGTGGACGCGCCCGTGCTGTGGCTGGACCCGGGCTGGGCCGACGCGGCGCCGTCGGCGGCGGAGCCGGGGCCCCGTCCGGGCGACGACGCCTACGTCATCTACACCTCCGGCTCCACCGGCCGCCCCAAGGGGGTGCGGGTCGGGCACCGGGCACTGGTGAACCTGCTGTGGTCCATGGCGCACGAGCCCGGCTTCACCGAGCGCGACCGCCTCCTGGCGGTCACCACCGTCTCCTTCGACATCGCGGCCCTGGAGCTGTACCTTCCGCTGGTCACCGGCGGCAGCGTCGAGATCGTGCCGGCCGCCGCGACCCGGGACGGCATCGCGCTGCGGCGGGTGCTGGAGGACAGCGCCGCAACCGTGATGCAGGCCACCCCGGCGACCTGGCGGATGCTGGTCGCCGCCGGGTGGACCGGCGGGCGCGGCCTGCGCGCCTTATGCGGCGGCGAGGCGCTCGACCGCGGGACCGCCCGCGCCCTGCTGGCCCGTGCCGGCGAGGTGTGGAACCTCTACGGCCCGACCGAGACGACCATCTGGTCCTCGGTGGCCCGGGTGCGCGACGACGCGTCGATCACCCTCGGCAGGCCCGTCGCCAACACCGTGCTGCACCTGCTGGACGAGGCGCGGCGGCCGGTGCCTGCGGGCGTGCCCGCCGAGCTGTACATCGGCGGTGACGGCCTGGCCATCGGCTACCTCGGACAGCCGGGGCTGACCGCCGCGCGGTTCGTGCCCAACCCGGTGGACCCCGAGGTGTCCGCGCTGCTTTACCGCACCGGTGACCTGGCGCGCCGCACCGGCGACGGGGCGCTGGAGTACCTGGGCCGGATCGACGCGCAGCTCAAGATCCGCGGTCACCGGGTGGAGCCGGGGGAGATCGAGCAGGCGGCCCGGGAGCTGCCCGGGGTGGCCGACGCGGCGGTCGTGCTGGCCCGCACCGGCGCCGCAGCGGCGGTGCTGCGCTGCTTCTACACCCCGGTGCCGGGCGCTCCCCGCCCCGACCGGGCCGACCTCGGGCGCGTCCTGCCGGACTACATGATCCCCGACGACCTGGTCGAGCTGGCGGAGCTGCCCAGGACCCCCAACGACAAGATCGACCGGGTTCGGCTCGCGGCACTGCGGCCCGAGCGTCCGGGCCGGGTACCGCCGGCCGCCCCGCGACCCGGCGCGCCGGCGCAGGCCGCCGACCGGATCGCCGCCCAGCTCGCGGGCATGGTCGCCGACCTGCTGGGCGTGGCGCCGGACGAGGTCGACGAGTCCGACCGGTTCGGTGCGCTGGGCGTGGACTCCGTGCGCCTGACCGAGCTCAGCGTGCGGATCCGCCGGGCCTGGGGGGTGCACGTCGCGCCGCCGGTGTTCTTCCGGCACCCGACCGCGCGGGCGTCGCCGGGCTGTTCAAGGTCGTGCTGGCCATGAGGTACGGCCTGC
>DATMJT010000425.1:0-14085 GCA_035553735.1 Pilimelia sp. | reverse complement strand
GGGCGGCCCCGGTCCCGTCCTGGGCGCGCGTCCCCAGCGACGCGGGACGCGCGCCCAGGACGGGACCGGGGCCGCCCCGCGACGGCGAGGTCCAGGCCGCCGGCTCCGGCAGCGACACGCCCAGCCGCGCGGCGATGTCGGGCACCTGGCCGGGTTCGACGACATACACCACTTCCCGGGTCCGCTGGGGCCAGGCGAGTGCGGCGATGCCGAACACCACCAGGAGGGTGCCCAGGATCAGCAGCCCCCACGTGGTGGAGTTCAGCCAGCCCGGGCGCAGCTCCGCGGTCAGCTCGACCGGACCCGGTGGCCGACCGTCCGGCGTCGTCACCACCAGCGCCAGTTGTTGGCCGCGCAGCTGGGCCGGACTCCACTCGACGGCTCCCGTACCGCTGCGCAGCCAGAAGCGCTGAGCGGCGGGCGGCCCGGCCGGCTCCTGGCCCGGCACCGCGCGAGTGCGCACCGGCAGCGCGCCGCGGGTCAGCTTGACCTCGTCCAGTCGGGTGTGGGCCACCCCGGCCAGGTAGTTCTCCGCGGCCGCGGCCGGCGCCAGGGCGAGGAACGCCGGCCCGTGCGCGGTGTGTCCGGTGATCCGCAGCCGGGTCCGGTCGCTGCGGGTCATGGGCGCCTGCGCGCGGAGCAGCGCATCGACGTCCGCCACGACCACGGCGTGCCCCGACGTGGTGATCCTCTCCAGGGCACCGGTGAACGCTCCGCCGGCGTCCCGGTGCTGCATCGCCACCCAGAGCCCGCCGCCGGCCAGCACCAGTGGCAGGCCGACGGTGAGCAGCAGAATTCCCAGGATGGTGCGTACGACCCGCATCAGCCGTCCCCCCTTGTGACCGCATACCGGGCCGACCATACCCCTCCAAAACATCACTATCTCGGATGATTTACCGCGCGCCGCCCTGGCAGGGGCCGGCATCGCGGGCTGCGGCGCCGGCACGGCAGCGCACGCCGGGTCGGCGCGCCAAGCACGGCAGCGCACGACGGGGCTGGCGCGCCAGGCGGGACAGCACGGCAGCACACACCAGAGAGCCGCCCCAGGCGGGGCGGCACGGCGGCGGGCGGCCGAACACCGGTGGCGGAAACGGCCCGGAACGACGGAGCCCGCCCCGTCGCCGGGGCGACGGGGCGGGCTCGGCGTGGGAGCGGTCAGCTCCGCCGGCGTACCCGGGCGAAGGCCAGCCCGCCCAGGGCCGCGCCCGCGAGCGCCACGACCAGCGCCACGACGGCGAGCACCAGCGCGGGAGTCGAGGACTCGTGGTCGGAGTCGCCGCCGGCGGCGTGGTCGTCGTCGGCCTCGCCGCCCCCGCCGGCGCCGGCCTTGGTCAGGGTCAGCACGGGGGCCGGGTGCTCGGGGTGCTCGCCGCCGTCCGCGGGCTCCTCGATCCAGCGGACGACGGTGCCGTCGGAGTAGGTCTGGAGCGCCTTGAAGACGAGCCGGTCGACCTCGGGCAGGGGGCCGAGCGACACCGGGAACTCCTGGAACTCGCCCGGCCGCACACCCGGCGTGCCGCCGGCCGCCGTCCACGTGATCCGGGTGACCACCTCGGTGACCTCGGTGCCGTGCGCCTTCACCGGGGTCGCCGGCTTGCCCTTGTCGACCTTCACCGTCCAGCCGGGGACCGGCTGCACCGACACCGACGCGATCGGCGTCTGCTCCGGCAGGGCGACCTCCAGCTTGGTGGTGCTCGCGGTGTCGCTCTCGTTGGGCACCCGGAAGGCGACCCGGGCGTAACCGCCCTGGGTGGCCTCCTTCGGGGACACGGTGACGTGGGCGGCGGCGGGGCTGGCCACCGCCGACACGCCCACGAGCCCCAGCAGCGTCGCCGCGGCGACGGTACGCAGACGGATCATTGGGGGAACCTTCCTCACTGGTCAGCCGGTTGTTGCTGACCCCTGGCAACTGACGTGGTGGTCGGGGGCTAGGTGACCGGCACGGTGGCGCTCACCGTCGCCTGGTCGATGTCGCTGGTGCGGGCGGTGAACCGGAACTCCCACCGCCCGGCGACGGGCAGGGCGAGGTAGCCGCTGGCGTGGTTCTCGGTCAGCTTCACCAGCGGCACCTCGATGGGCTCGATGCCGGCCGAGGGCAGCGTCGCGGTGGCCCTCCACTCCTGCACCGGCAGCGGGGTGACCCCGTCGGGCGCGAAGGCGTAGAGGTGCACCGCGTTCGTCCCCACCGCCGCCGGGTCGATCTGCACCTGTAGCGAGTACAGCCGGCTGCTGAGGGTGCCGGTGTAGCCGCTGGCCGCCGCGCCGCCGGCCTCGATAGCGCTGCGCGCCGGCGTGGTCTGGGCCAGCGCCGCCGACAGGCCGAGCACCAGCGCGGCGACGGCCAGCTCCACGGTGACGATGCGGCGCAGGCGGGTCGTCGTCCGGCGGCCGGCGGCGCCACGGCGGGCCAGCCGGCGGGCGTACGCCGCGGCGCCGAGCAGCAGCGCGAACAGCGCGACCTTGCCGATGACCAGCCGCCCGTAGGTGGTCTCCAGCAGTGCCCGGAACCCGGCCACCTCGATGAGGGCCTGGCCCGCTCCGGCCAGCAGCAGCCCGCCCACCGCCAGGGTGGCCCACCGCGACCAGACCGGCAGGATCGCGTCCAGCTCCGCCTCGGCCGCCTGGCGCAGCAGGAAGCCCACCAGCACGGCCAGCCCGCCCAGCCAGGCGGCGACGCCGGCCAGGTGGGCCACGTCCAGCACGATCGACAGCGGCGGCACCGGGGAGACCGCGGCGTGCCCGGCCACCGGCCAGGTGACCAGCGCAGCCGCGCCCAGCAGGGCGAGCAGGGCGCCCGACGCCCGGCCCGCGTCCCCGCGCATCACCCGGGACAGCAGCGGCAGGGCGGCCGCCAGCAGCGCCAGCCGGGCCAGGTGCGCCACGCCGAACCGGCTGCCCAGCACCTCCCGCAGGTCGGCGCCGGTCAGCGCGGTCAGCGTGCCGCCGATCGTGTACGGGCCCTGGAACAGCAGCGCTCCCACCGTGCCCAGCCCGAGCAGCGCGGCGCCGGTCCAGGCCAGCCGGGCCGGGGCCCGCCGGGGCAGCCGGCGTGGCCAGAGCCGGGCCAGCGCCAGCGCCGGACCGACGATCAACAGCAGCCCGAGGTACCCGAGGTACCGGCTCGCGGCCAGCCCGACCTCGACCGTCCGGTCCGCGCCCGGCAGGTCGGCGACGGTCGGGGCGCCGACCGACGGGGCGCCGACGAAGTACTGGTACGCGCCGGCCACCGGGTGGCCGTCGTTCGAGATCACCCGGTAGCTGACCAGGTACGTGCCGCGCGGCACCTGCTCGGTGAGCGGGATCCGGATGGCCGCCCCGGTGCCGACCGGTTCCCCCCGGTCGACCCGCCGGCCGTCCGGCCCCAGAACGAAGATCTTGCCGGGCACGGCCCGGACGGTCTCGCTGAAGGTCAGCACCACCTCGGTGGGCGGGCCCGGCAGCGTCGCCTCGCGGGCCGGCACGGCCTGCCGCAGCACCGCGTGCGCGCTCGCCGGAGCGGCGGGCAGCAGCAGGGCGGCAAGCGCCGCCACGGCGAGCCCGACCAGTGCGGCGGCGCGCACCGGCAGCGACACCCGGCGCGCCGCCGCCGCGCGCGGCCGTGGCCCGCTCACGCCGGCGTCGCCGCGACGCGGCCCCACCCGGCCCTGCCGGAGGGTGCGGGCTCCGCCGTGCGGCCGAGCGCCCAGAGCAGGCCCGCCTGCGCCACGACCGCCAGGTGGCCAACCTCCTGCGCGAGCGCGGTGCGCGCGTCCACCACGTCCACCACCGTGGTGGCCACCAGGCAGCCGGCCAGCACCAGCGCCACCGGCACGAAGGCCCGCGCCAGGGTCGGCCGCCAGGCGGCGAGGGCGAACCCCACGGCGAGGGCCACGTCGAAGGAGGCCATCTCCCGACTCAGGTGGATGTCCGGTGGCATCGCCTGACCGCCCAGCAGCACCGGCAGGGCGAGTCCGAGCTGGGCCGCGGCGGCCAGGGCCACCGCCAGCCGCAGGATCTGCCGGCGGGCCCGGCGGGTCACCGGCTCGGCCGCGGGCGATGCGGCGGCGGGCGATGCGGCGGCGGGCGGCTCGGCCGGGCCCACACCGGCAGCGGGCAGCTCGGCCGCCACGGCGGCCAGCACCGCGGCGGTCAGGTCGGGCACGGCCACCGCCTGGATCCGAACCGCGCGGGTCAGCCGCTCGGCCTGGGCCAGCCAGTGGGCGCAGCCGGCGCAGCCCGCCAGGTGGGCGTCGAGTGCCGCGGCGGACGCGCCCGGCTCCTCGCCGTCCAGCCGCGCGGACAGCGCGATCCGGATGTCCTCGCACGTCATGCCCGGTAGTCGTCCGGCCCGACCGGAAAGTTCCCGGCCAGTGCCCGCCGGACCCGGCGCCCCGTGCCGCCGGGCCCGCCGCCGCCCCGCGTACGCTGGGTGCCCGTGATCCCCGGCCCGCGCGACGAGAACGACCCCGGTCCCGCCGCGCCGCCCGACCCCGTGACCGCGTGGGCACTGGCGGCCCGCTCCGGCGACCCGGTCGCCCAGGCGGCGTTCGTGCGGGCAACCCAGGCGGAGGTGTGGCGGTTCACCGCCGCGCTGGTGGATGCGGGCAGCGCCGACGACCTGACCCAGGAGACCTACCTGCGGGCGTTCCGGGCCCTGCCCGGCTTCGCCGGCCGCTCCACCGCACGCACCTGGCTGCTGGGCATCGCCCGCCGGGCCTGCGCCGACCACCTGCGCACGGTGGTCCGGCAGCGGCGGCTGGCGGTTCGGCTCACCGCCGACGGGTACGCGCGGGGCGACCAGCCCGACGCCACCGGCCAGCTCGGCGCGGCGGACCTGCTGGGCCGGCTGGCCCCGCAGCGGCGGGAGGCGTTCGCGCTGACCCAGGTCATTGGGCTGTCCTACGCCGAGGCCGCCGAGGTGATCGGCGTCCCGGTCGGCACCATCCGCTCCCGGGTGGCCCGGGCGCGGGCGGACCTGGTGGCGGCGGTCACCGCCGCCCAGGCGAGCTGAGGGCGGCGTGGCCCCGCCCGACCGCTCCGCGGCGCCCGGCTCCGGAGCCGGCTCCGGCCCGTACGGGCGCGACCGGGAACCGGGGGCCCGACGGGGCCGACTAACGGCCGTGAAGCTCTCGCGTACGGACGCGTTCGCCCGGCTGGGCACCGCGCTCCGGCTCGGGCTGGCCGCGGTGTGGGTGGTCGCGGGCGCGGCCAAGCTGGGCGACCTGGCCGGCTCGGTGCGGGCGGTCGCCGCGTACCAGATCACGCCGTACGAGGCCGCCGCGGTCGTCGGCTCGGCGCTGCCGTTCGTCGAGCTGGCGCGGGGTGCGCTGCCGGTGCGGATCTGGCGCCCCGGCACCCGGCTGTCGGTCGACTCGTGGCTGGCGGGGACGCGGTGAGCGGGCGGAACGCGGCGGGCCGCCGGGACGCGGCGAGCGGCCGGAGGCGGATCCGGCGGGCCGCCGCGGCCGGGCTGCTGGCCGTCGTCGCGGTGCTCCTCGGCGCCGGGTTGCTGCCCGGCCCGGCGGCGCCGGCGTGGGCGCACGGCGGCGATGCGCCCGACGGCACGAACTACCGGACCGCGGTGACCGCGGTACGGCCGGCGCTGCCGGGCGTCACGGTCCGGGCCGTGGAGGCCGGCGCCCGGCTGGAGCTGCACAACCGCAGCGGGCAGACGGTGGAGATCCTCGGGTACCAGGGCGAGCCGTACCTGGAGGTGCGCCCCGACGGCGTCTACGAGAACGTCCGCTCCCCGGCCACCTACCTGAACGCGACGCTCAGCGGCGGGGTGCCGCTGCCCGCGGACGCGAGCCCCGCCGCCGCGCCGCAGTGGCGCCGGATCAGCGACCAGCCGGTGACCCGCTGGCACGACCACCGGGCGCACTGGATGAGCGACGCGCCACCGCCGCAGGTGCGGGCCGCCCCGGGGCGGGAGCACCGGATCCGGGACTGGCAGGTGCCGCTGCGGGTGGGCCTGGACCCGGCGCACGTGCACGGCACCCTGGACTGGGTGCCGCCGCCGGCGGTCGGGGCGTGGTGGGCGTACACGCTGGTCGGTGCCGTGGTGGTGGCGCTGCTCGGCTTCGCCTCGCCCGGCCGCGTCGGACGGGCGGCGACCGCCGGTGCGGCGGGGGTCGCGGGGCTGGCGACGCTGGCGTACGCGGTGGCGCGGGAGCTGGACGCCGGCGCGACGACGGCCGGGGCGGTCGCGGTGGGCCTGCTGGGCACCCAGCTGTGGGCGGTGCTGACCGGGCTCGGTGCGCTGGCCGCCGTCGGCTACGCGGCGCTGGGCCGCCCGGCCGCGGACTTCGCCCTGGCCCTCACCGGGGCGTCCGTGGCGCTGTTCGCCGGGGTGGCCAACGCGGCGGTCTTCGGCCGGGGCGTGGCGCCCGTGCCGGGCTCGGCGACCCTGGCCCGGGTGGCGGTGGCCACGGTGATCGCGGCCGGGGTGGGCGCGGCGGTGTCCGCCGGGCTGCGCATGCGCGCCGCGGCCGCCGCCGAGGCCGCGGCGACGGACGCGCCGCCCGCTGGCTGAGGCAGCCGACCACGGCGGGCATCGGTGACCTGGGAGCGGTCGCCGGCCCGGCGCACCGGGAGCCGCGGGCGCACGGCGCGGCGCACCGGGAGCCGCGGGCGCACGGCCTCCCGCACCGGAGGCCGCCGGGCGCACGGCCCGCCGGGCTCACGGTGCCGTCGGGCTCAGGCCCCGGTCGGCGAGCTGGCGGGCGGCCAGCCGCGGGTCGAAGCCGTAGGGCAGCTCCAGCCGGTGCCGGGCCAGCAGCGCCTCGTCGGCCAGCAGGTCGGCCGTGGGTCCGTCCGCCACGATCCGCCCGGCGTCCAGGATCACCGAGCGGCCGCACAGCTCCAGCGCGTACGGCAGGTCGTGGGTGACCATGAGCTGCGTGACCGGCAGCGCGCGCAGGATGCCGGCCAGCTCGCGCCGGGCCGCCGGGTCCAGGTTGGACGACGGCTCGTCCAGCACCAGCAGCTCTGGGCGCATGGCGAGCACCGTGGCCACCGCGACCCGGCGGCGCTGCCCGAAGGACAGGTGGTGCGGGGCGCGGTCGGCGTGCGCGGCCATGCCGACCGCGGCGAGCGCCTCGGCCACCCGCCCGGCCAGCTCCGGCCCGCGCAGCCCCAGGTTGGCCGGGCCGAACGCCACGTCCTCGGCCACGGTCGGCAGGAACAGCTGGTCGTCGGGGTCCTGGAAGACCACGCCCACCCGCCGGCGGATCTCGGCCAGGGTGGCGCGGTCGTCGCGGACCGCCAGGCCGCCGACGGTGACCGTGCCGGCCAGCGGGGTGAGCAGGCCGTTGAGGTGCAGCACCAGGGTGGTCTTGCCGGCGCCGTTGGGCCCCAGCAGGGCCACCCGCTCGCCGGCGGCGACCGTCAGGTCCACGCCGTCGAGGGCCAGCCGCCCGTCCGGGTACGCGAACCGCAGGCCCGCCACGGACAGGGCCCCGCGGCGCGGCGCCCCGGCGGCGTACCCGGCCGGCGCGGCGGCGCTCACCGCAGCACCAGTGCGGCCGCCGCCACCGCGGCCGCGGCGGCCGGCACGCTGCCGGCCAGCGCCCACTGGGCGGCGGTGGCCACGCCGCCGCCCGCCCCGGCGTCGGGCAGCCGGCCGGTGTAGCCGCGGGCCAGCATCGCCCGGTAGACCCGCTCGCCGCGCTCGAACGCGCGCAGGAACAGCGCCCCCACCCCGGCGGCGAAGCCCCGCACCTGCCACAGGAATCGCGGGTCGTCGCCGCGGGACAGCCGGGCCAGCCGCATCCGCGCCGCCTCGCCGGCGAGCACCTCCAGGTAGCGCAGCATGAAGGTGGCGATCTGGGTGAGCGTCGGGGGGCAGCGCAGCCGGTCCAGGCCCAGGACGATGTCGCGCGGCGCCGTGGTGGCCGCCAGCAGCAGCGCCGCCAGCACGCCCAGCGTGCCCTTGGCCAGGATGTTCCACCCGCCGTAGAGACCCTCGACGGACAGCGGGACGCCGAGCCAGCGGACCCGGTCGCCGGCGGACAGCAGCGGCAGCGCCAGGGCGAACAGCACGAACGGCAGCTCGATCAGCGCGCGGGTGAGCAGCCAGCGGGCGGGCACCCGGGCGGCGGCGGCCACGGCGGCGACGAGGACGGCGTACGCCGCGAAGGCCCAGAACCGCTCGCGCGGGGTGGCCACGACGGCCAGGGTGAACACCAGTGTGGCGGCGACCTTGGTCTGCGGCGGCAGCCGGTGCACGCGGCTGCGGCGGTCGAGATACCAGCCGGCGGCCGGCGCCATCCGACTAGCCCCCGGCCGGGTCGGCGCCGGCCGGGTCGGCGGCGGCCGGCTCGGGGCGCCGGCGGCGCGCCAGCCAGAACAGCCCTCCGCCGACCGCGAAGGTGAGCAGCACCCCGGCGACGCCGGACAGCCCCGTGGCCAGTCGCTCGTCGGCCACTCCGCGCAGCGCGTAGTCGGCCAGCGGGCTGCCGGCCAGCTCGTGGTCCTTGGCGTTGCGGGCCATGCAGCTGCCACCGGTGATCTCCCCCGCCTCGTCGGTGGTGCAGCCCTTGGTGGAGGCCGAGTCCAGGCCGTCCGGTGCCGCGGACGCGAAGCTGCTGACCACGCCGGCGAGCAGCAGCGAGACCAGCAGGCCACCGAGGACGAACCGGGTCGCGCGGCTCATCGGGCGCTCCCGCCGGCCGTGGCGGGCTGCGGCGCACCCGGCGCCGCCGGGCGCCGGTGGCGCAGCGCGTACACCAGGTCGGGCCGCGTGCGGGCGACGGTCATGACGGTGGTCGCGGCGATCAGGCCCTCCCCGATGCCGATGAGCGTGTGGGTGCCGGCCATCGTCGCGGCGACGGCACCCAGCGAGAAGTCGGTCAGCCGGGTGGTGCCGCCGAGGGCGTACTGGGCGACGAACGCCTGCGACGCGGCGACGACGCTGACCACCGAGGCGAGGAAGGCGGTGAGCCCCAGCCCGGTTGGCGTGCGCGGCAGCACCCGCAGCAGGGCCGCGATGACCGCGTAGGCGGCGACCGTGCCGACCAGCGCCATGTTGGTGACGTTGAGCCCGATCGCGGTGACGCCGCCGTCGGCGAAGACGAGCGCCTGCACGACGAGGACCACGGCAACGCACAGCGCGCCGATCCAGGGCCCGACGAGCAGGGCGGCCAGCGCCCCGCCGAGCAGGTGGCCGCTCACCCCCGGCAGGACCGGGAAGTTGAGCATCTGCACCGCGAAGATGAACGCGGCCACGAGCCCGGCCATCGGCACCAGCCGGTCGTCGAGGTCGCGCCGCCCGCGGCGCAGGCAGTAGGCCAGGGCGAGCGCGGCGAGCCCGGCGAACGCCCCGGCCACCGGCCCGTTGATGATGCCGTTGCTGATGTGCAGCGCCAAGGTGTCCACGTCGTGCCTCCCCGGTCACCGTATGGCCGAGGTGGCGCTGTTGCCAAGTCTTCGCAACAGAGTTGCCGACCGCGCGGCTCCGCCGCCGGCCACGCGCGGCGGGCGCCAGCCGCGCCGGACCGACAGGCGTCGGTATCCTTCGGCCATGACCGAGCCTGTCCGCCTGGCCGCCGGCGACCCGGCACCCGAGTTCACCCTGCCGACCGACACCGGCGCGACGCTCTCGCTCGCGGAGCTGCGCGGGCGCAAGGTGGTGCTGTACGCCTACCCGGCGGCGATGACCCCGGGCTGCACCACCCAGGCGTGCGACTTCCGCGACTCGCTGGCCTCGCTGCAGGCGGCCGGGTACGAGGTGATCGGCATCTCGCCCGACAAGCCGGCGAAGCTGGCCACCTTCCGCGAGCGCGACGGCCTGACGTTCCCGCTGGTGTCCGACGGGGACAAGGCGGTGCTGACGGCCTACGGGGCGTACGGGGAGAAGCAGCTCTACGGCAAGACCGTCACCGGCGTGATCCGCTCCACGTTCGTCATCGACGAGCAGGGCCGCATCGAGCGGGCGCTCTACAACGTCAAGGCCACCGGCCACGTCGCCAAGCTGCGGCGGGACCTGGGCCTGGACTGATCCGCACGTCGGGGCTGCGGTCCGCTGCGCGCTTGCCCCGCCCGCCGCACGCGGCCCCGCCGGCGGGCGGGGCGGCGTCCTGGTGATCGCACCGCATAGACTGCGACCGCGCGGGAGTGGCGGAATGGCAGACGCGCCAGATTTAGGTTCTGGTGTCCGAGAGGGCGTAGGGGTTCAAGTCCCCTCTCCCGCACTGAGCGGATCACGTCGGAGTTCGGCCGCAGGGCCACGGGTCAGCTTCGGCATCGTCTGCTGCTCGTCGACGTCCCGCCCGGGGCCGCCGTCGCCAAGCTGGTCGAGTAGGCAGTCTCCTACCGCGTCGGTGTCACGGGGTCGCCGACGGCGATCGTGCCGGGGGCGTCCGGGATGAGGTGGATGGCGAACAGCAGCATCTGATCGACGTTGCGGTGGCGGCCCAGGACGGGCAGCGGCTCCCGGCCCCGCTCGCCGGTCTCCTGGTCGGTGGTGGTGACCACGCACCGACCGGCCGGCTTGGCCACCCGGAAGGTCACCTCGCCGACGCGGAGGCGCCCGGTCCAGTCGTCCTCGGCCCACGGCGCCGCCCCGGAGACCACCAGGTTGGGGCGGAAGCGGTTCATCGGCAGCGGGCCCTCCGGGCTGCCCTCCTCCGCCAGCCAGTCGTTGAGCGCGTCCAGCGACGCCTGGTTGGCCAGGGTGACCGGATACCCGTCGGCGAAGCTGACCCGGTCCGTCGGGGTGCCGACCAGCGGGTTGACCGGCCGGCGGGTGGGGTCGTCCAGCCACACCAGCCGGGCGGGGCGGCCGAGCACGGCGGTGAACCAGGCGTCGGCGGCGGCGCCGGCCGGCGCGGCCGCCACGGTGGTGCGGTGCACGGTCACGTCGAGCAGCTTCGGCGCCGACCCCGCCGGCGCCGGCTCCGCGAGCCCCGCCGCACCGACCGGCTCGGCGGGCCCCGAGCCCGCGAGCCCGGCGGCACCGACCGGCTCCGCGACCTCGAGGTCGGGCAGGTCGGGGCGGCCCGGCGCGCGCAGCACCAACCCGCCGGGCGCCGGCGCGGGGCGGACCTGGGTGAGCGCCGGGGTGCTGCGCTGGGACAGGAAGGTGCCGTCCGGCTCGACGACCATCCAGCGGCGGTCACCCGCCAGGCCCCACGGCTCCACGACCGCCGTGCGGTGGTCCAGCCGGTAGCAGCCCTTGACCGGATACGTGTGCAGGGAGGCCAGCCGCATGGGCACACCCTGCCACAGGCGCCCCCACCGTTGCTCCTGAATAGAGTCATGCATAAGCTCGGGTCATGAATGACGGAGCGGTCATCGAGCTGTTCCAGGGGGTGCGGCTCACACCCACGCAGCGCCGCATCGCCCACAGCCTGATCGCCAACGCCGCGGCGGCGGCGTACCTGTCGGCGGCCGAGGTGGCGGCGCTGGCCGGGGTGAGCCAGCCCTCGGTCACCCGGTTCGCGATGGCGCTGGGCTACGACGGCTACCCCGCCCTGCGCCAGCGGCTGCGCGACCTGCTGCACGCCGGCGGCGCCGCGGCCACCGACCCCGGCGGCAACGAGGTGCAGCGCGCGGTGCGCGCCGAGACGGACAACCTGGTACGCCTGGCCGACCAGCTCGCCGACCTGGAGCCGGTGACCACGGCCGGCGCCGTGCTGGCCGGCACCAGCCCGCTGCCGGTGCTCGGGCTGCGGGCGGCCGCGCCGCTGGCCGCGTACTTCGGCTTCTTCGCCGCCAAGGTCCACCCGGACGTGCGGGTGCTGGACACCGGCGGCAGCCAGCTGGCCGACCGGCTGGAACAGGCCCGCGCGGCCGGGGCCACCGCGATACTGGCGGTGGTGCTGCCCCGCTACCCGCGGGAGGCCCTGGACGCGCTGCGCGCCGCGCGGGAGCTGGGCCTGCGCCTGGTCGCCCTCACCGACTCGCCGGTCAGCCCCGTCGCCGAGCTGGCCGACCACCCGCTGGCCGCCGCGGTGGGCGGCCGCCTGGTCTTCGACCTGCACACCGCCCCGATGGCCCTGGCCATGGTGCTGCTCCAGGCGATGTGCGACGCGCTCGGCGAGAGCGTGCAGATCCGGCTGGAGGAGTTCGAGTCCTCGGCCGCCCGCCGCCAGCTCTTCGCCGGCTGACCGGACCCCGGACCGGCCGACCGCCACGGAAGGAAGCCCGATGTACGAACCGATCCGCGCCGCCCGCGGCACCACCCTGACCGCCCGCGGCTGGCCGCAGGAGGCCGCGCTGCGGATGCTGGCCAACAACCTCGACCCCGAGGTCGCCGAGCGGCCGGAGGACCTGGTCGTCTACGGCGGCACCGGGCGGGCGGCCCGGGACTGGCCGTCCTACCGGGCGATCGTGCGCGAGCTGACCCGACTGGGCGGGGACGAGACGCTGCTGGTGCAGTCGGGCCGCCCGGTCGGGGTGTTCCGCACCCACGAGTGGGCGCCGCGGGTGCTGATCGCCAACTCCAACCTGGTGGGCGACTGGGCGACCTGGCCGGAGTTCCGGCGGCTGGAGAAGCTGGGCCTGACCATGTACGGGCAGATGACCGCCGGCTCGTGGATCTACATCGGCACCCAGGGCATCCTGCAGGGCACCTACGAGACCTTCGCGGCGGTGGCGGAGAAGCTCGCCGCCGCCCGGGGCGGCGGGCATGGGCCCGGTGGCGCCAGCCTGGCCGGCACGCTCACGCTGACCGCCGGCTGCGGCGGGATGGGCGGCGCCCAGCCACTGGCGGTGACCATGAACGAGGGCGTGTGCCTGATCGTGGACGTGGACCCCGCGCGGCTGCGCCGCCGCGTGCAGACGCGCTACCTGGACGAGGTTGCCGACTCCCTCGACGACGCGGTCGCCCGGGTGGTGGCGGCCAAGCGGGAGCGCCGGGCGCTGTCGGTGGGCGTGGTGGGCAACGCCGCGACGGTGTTCCCGGAGCTGCTGCGCCGGGGCGTCGAGATCGACATCGTGACGGACCAGACCAGCGCCCACGACCCGCTGTCCTACCTGCCCGAGGACGTCGACCTGGGCGACGCGCCGGACTACGCCGCCAGGAAGCCGGAGGAGTTCACCGACCGGGCCCGGGCGTCCATGGTACGGCACGTCGAGGCGATGGTCGGCTTCCTGGACGCCGGGGCGGAGGTCTTCGACTACGGCAACTCCATCCGGGGCGAGGCGCAGCTGGGCGGCTACCCGCGGGCGTTCGCCTTCCCGGGCTTCGTCCCGGCGTACATCCGGCCGCTGTTCTGCCAGGGCAAGGGGCCGTTCCGGTGGGCCGCGCTGTCGGGCGACCCCCGGGACATCGCGGTGACCGACCGGGCGGTGCTGGAGCTGTTCGGCGAGAACGAGGCCCTGGCCCGGTGGATCCGGCTGGCCGGACAGCGGGTGGCCTTCCAGGGCCTGCCGGCCCGGATCTGCTGGCTCGGCTACGGCGAGCGCGACCGCGCCGGGCTGCGCTTCAACGAGCTGGTGGCCCGCGGCGAGCTGTCCGCGCCGATCGTGATCGGCCGCGACCACCTGGACACCGGCAGCGTGGCCTCGCCGTACCGGGAGACCGAGGGCATGGCCGACGGCTCCGACGCGATCGCCGACTGGCCGCTGCTCAATGCCCTGCTCAACACCGCCAGCGGGGCGTCCTGGGTGTCGATCCACCACGGCGGCGGGGTCGGCATCGGGCGCTCGATCCACGCCGGGCAGGTGTGCGTGGCCGACGGCACCGAGCTGGCCGCGCAGAAGCTGGCGCGGGTGCTGGCCAACGACCCGGGCATCGGCGTGGTTCGGCACGTGGACGCCGGCTACGAGCTGGCCGAGTCGGTGGCGCGGCAGCACGGCGTCCGGGTGCCGATGCGCGAGGGCGACCCGACCACGCCGGACCGGCCGGACGAGGGCGGGCCCTCCGGCGCGGGGCAGCCGGCCGGGGCGCCGCGGTGACCCCGCAGCGGTTCCGCCGGCTGTGGGACACCCTGGCCCCGATCGGCCGCGACCCGGACAGCGGCGGCTACCTGCGGTACGCGTGGAGCCCGGCCGAGCTGGCCTGCCGGGACTGGTTCCGGGCCCAGGCCGCGCGGCGCGACCTCACGGTCGAGGAGGACGGCAACGGCAACCTGTTCGCGTGGTGGGGGGACCCGTGGGCGGCGC